>CAZYFI010000014.1:0-16275 GCA_964646985.1 uncultured Bacteroidales bacterium | reverse complement strand
GGGTGCTAATGACCACCAAGCGGATTTCAAAGTTGTTTATTGCAGTGCCACTCATGGCACGTCCAGTTTGTCTAGTGATATTGCTACACAAAAAGAAACAATGGAACCATTGTTTGAAATGATTGTTTCAGAAATTCCTGAACCCGATGTCAAACAAGATGGACCATTGCAATTTCAAGGAACATTGCTTGATTATAACGAATATGTTGGTCGTATGGCCATTGGACGTATTTCTCGAGGACAAATTCACCAAAATGAAATGGTTTCTTGTATTAGAACGGATGGTTCTATCAAACAATTTAGAATTCAAAAGTTATTTGGCTTTTTAGGACTACACAAACTAGAAGTTCAAGATGCAAGTGCAGGAGATATTGTTGCCATAAGTGGATTACCTGATATCAATGTTGGTGAGACAGTCTGTACGATTGGCTTTGAAGAAGCCCTTCCACCAATAAAAATCAGTGAACCCACAGTAGAAATGTATTTTAGCACGAATTCTTCGCCTTTTGCCGGGTTGGAGGGTAAATTTGTTACTTCTACTAAAATTGATGAACGTTTGTATCGTGAAATACAAAAAGATGTCAGTTTGCGTGTCAAAAGAGTTGGAGCCGGCGAAGAATGGGTTGTTTCAGGACGTGGAGAATTACATTTGGGAATTCTCATTGAAAATATGCGTCGTGAAGGCTATGAATTTCAAGTGTCTCGTCCAAAACCAATTATAAAAGAGATTGATGGGACCACTTGTGAACCATTTGAATATACCCAAGTGGATTGTCCAAATGAAACTGTTGGTGGAGTCATTGATCTTCTTGGCAGAAGAGGTGGGATTTTAGAATCTATGGAAAATAACCCTTCACAAAGTCGCTTAATCTATACCATTCCATCACGAGGATTAATCGGGTTAACCACTGACTTTTTGACCGTCACAAAAGGGTATGGTACTTTATCGCATATATTCCTTGATTTTCGTCCTATAGAATCGTTTTCTTCCGGAAACCGTAAACTAGGGGTTTTGGTAGCAACGGATTCAGGCAAAACAACAGCATATGGAATTGGCCAAATTGAAGACCGAGGCATTTTGTTCATTGAACCCAACACAGAAGTCTATGAGGGTCAAATTGTTGGTGAGTGCAATAAAGAAGAAGACTTGGCTGTCAATGTTGTAAAAACAAAACAGCAAACAAATATGCGTTCTTCTAATAAGGATTTTACGGTTGTATTGAAACGACCAAAAGTATTGAGTTTAGAAGCATGTTTAGAATATATTAATGACGATGAACTTGTGGAAGTTACACCAAGAACCATTCGTTTGCGAAAAAAGATTCTCAACACAAATGAAAGAAAAAAATATGACAGTCGAAAGGACCGCCAATGAAAAGGTTATATCTTTTAATTATATTATTATTTTTAAGCATTTTGGGTGGCTGTTCTAATCATTCGCTTCACCCAACTGCTGAAATTATTATTGGAGTAGAAAATCTGGTTTTAAGTGTCGATGAGACTTATGTGCTTAGCCCATCCGTTATCTATGCAGAATCGGCTTTGGAGTTTGGTTATCAATCTTCTGATAAATCGATTGCAACCGTCACAAATGGCATTATCGTTGCGAAAGCAGAAGGGCAAGTTGAAATATCAGTTTATTTGCTTGCATATACCAAAACAAAAGCGGTTTTAACTGTCACTGTTACTGGTGAAGATAGCAATTTTATTATCAACATTTTCTCATTAAATGATTTTCATGGAGCGGTTTTTGCTGATGATGATGAACCAGGGATATCAAAAATAGGTAAATATTTGATTGCTCAAAAGACCAGTTTCCCTGAGTCAACCATCATTATCTCTGCTGGGGATATGTTTCAAGGTGGTGCAGTTTCTAGCTTAACAAGAGGAAAAGTTGTTGTAGAAGCAATGAATGAAATTGGATTTGATGCAATGACAATTGGAAATCATGAATTTGATTGGGGAATTGAAAACATCACAAGATATGCAGATAAAGATTTAAGCAATGGTGAAGCTGAATTTCCTTTATTAGGAGCCAATATATTTCAAAAATCAGCAAATGATCTTGCCTCTTGGACGAAGCCTTATGCTGTGGTGCAAAGAAATGGAATTAAAATTGGCATTATTGGAACTTTGGGTGAGCGACAAACAACGGACATTCTAGCTTCTATTGTTGCAGATTATGAATTTACCAGTCAATTAGAAGCAATCAGAAAATATACTAAGCAATTACGTAATGAGGAAGGATGCGATATCGTTATCGTATCTAGTCATGACAATACTTCTAGCATCAATTCTCAAATTGCTAGTATGACAGGTGAATATTATGTTGATGCGATTATCAATGGCCATACACATAGTTACTATGCAGGTGAAGTAGCAAGAGCAAGTGGAACACCTATGCCTTATGTGCAATCTGGAGATAACGGAAGATACATTGGAAAAATTAGTCTCTTTTTGGACCCAAATACAAAAGCTGTGATTGATGTTAGTGCAGAAAATATCAATGCTTACAATACATGCCAAGAAGAAAGTTCGGTTATTAATGCCATTATCAACAATTACCCTCAAGAAATAGCCATTGCCAGTGAAGTGCTAGGAAATGCTGGAGAAACGATTTATCGTGAACAAGCAACATCTTGGGCGGCAACAGCAATTAAGACACATGGCTTAGGTGAAGTAGGTGTCATCAATTCGGGTGGGATTAGATCTTCGGCATTCCCAATTTATGAAGACTCTACTGTTACCTATGGTAATATCTTTAAAATGATGCCATTTGAAAATCGTGTTATTACTTTAGAATTAACAGGATATCAATTGATGAATTTGTTTGGTTCGGGATTACGTTTTAGTAGCAACGTTGATACTTATAACAACACAATTGATGATGTTGCCATCGATGGAATCAAAGTGTATAAAGTGGTGACCATGGACTTTGTTTTTGAAGGATATTCAGGGTATTTTATGCAAGCTACTAATGTACTTTATACCGATGATTTATTTCGCGATTACCTAGTACAAGAAGTCAAAGATTCCATCATTAAGAATGGAAAATGGTACTTAGAATAAAAAAAGTCCGACAAATATGAAAATTTGTCGGATTTTTTATTATCTCTCATTGCCAAGAAAGAACAAAGAAACGGTTCCTGGGCCCGAATGTGCGCCAATGACAGCGCCAATATCACCAATCACAACTTGTGCATTTGGATATTTCGTTTGAATATGTGTTTTTAAAGCCTGTGCATCATCTAAGGCATCTGCTTGGCTGATAAAGATTGTTTGTTCATTTGGGTTGATTCCTGTTTCCACTAACTTAAGAAACAATTCTTCAAGTGCTTTATGTTTGCCAATTGCCTTTTTTACCGTAACCAATCTTCCTTCGTTGTCAACATGTAAAATTGGTTTGATTTTTAACAAGCGGCCAATGAAAGCGACACTTCCTGATAATCTTCCACCACGTTTTAAAAAATCTAAATCATCAACGATTAACCAGTGGCACATCTTCAAATGTGTTTCTTGAAGCCATTTCTCTACTTCAAGTATCGTTTTCCCAGCTTCTTTTTCTTTTAAAGCAAGATAAACCAATAAGCCTTCGCCCATGGAAGCACATTTTGAATCAAAAATAATGATATTTCTATCTGGGTATTTTTCTTCAAGTGTTGATTTCGCAATATTTAAGGAATTAAATCCACCACTTAGGGCAGAAGAAAAATTAATGACTAGGACGTCAATTTCTTTCAGTAAATATTTTTCGATTACTTCTTCGTAAGTATGGGCATTGATTTGGGAAGTGGTTGCCATAGAGCCTTGACGAAGTTTTGTATAAAATTCTTTTAAATTGATATTTGGGTTTTTGATATCGATTTGATAGTCTACCCCATCCATGGTATAAATCATGGGAATGACTTCTAATTCAAATTGATTCGTGATTTCAATCGGTAAATCACAGGTGGCATCTGTTATAATGACATATTTATTCATTGTAGTCTCCTTTTATCTTGATTATATAGAAAAAAAGCAAGAATAGCAAAACAAATGCAATCCTGATTCATATCAATTTCATAAAAAATGTCATAAATATCCATTAAAACATCGAAAATCATGTTATAATAAACAAAAACAAGGATGGTAAATAAAGATGAATAAATGTTTCACCATAAACCCATTAAGAACAACAGAAGAATTTATCAGTTATGATTCATTGTTCCGAGATAATATATTTCAAGCTATTGAAATATTTTATCCAGAAGATGAAGTAAAAAGACAAATTTATGCCAACAATGTGCATCATCTGCTTGAGGTGTTTCCCAATGTAAAAGTCATATTGCATCTTCCTTTTAATAAAGACAATGATTTATGTTGTATGGAAAAAAGCAAAGAGTTAATAGAAAAGTTCAAAATCATAATTGATTTTGCAAATCAATTTCAAGTAAAAAAGTGCACAATGCATCTTGGGTATGTAGAAGATCATATTTCACGAGATATTTATATCAATCATATTATTTCTGTTTTAAACACTTTAAGCGATTATGCGAAAAAATATGATATCAAGTTGATGATAGAAAACATGCCAAATATTCATCAACTTGGATACAGTCCTGATGAAATTTTGACCATCATCCAACAAGTCAAAAACAACAATGTTGGATTTATTTATGATACTGGTCATGCGCATGTTAGTGAGTTTCCTGATTTGCTTTATTTGGATACATTATCTTCATATTTATGGCATTGTCATTTGAATGATAATTATGGAAAAAAAGATGAACATCAAACATTTGGAAAAGGAAATTATGACTTTGCAAGTTTTTTTAAAAAAACACATCAAATTTCTTATTCTGGGTTTTATTGTTTGGAAATTTTGTATCAAAATGAATTAGATTTACGAGAAAATGCAAAGAAATTCGATTCCCTTATTCATCAAGAAATAATATGAGTTGTGAAAAAACAAAAAATAATGTATAATATCAGTATATGTGAGGTGAATTCATGGTTAAAATAATTACCGATAGCACAAGCGATTTGTCAATTGAGATATATCGTGCTAACGATATTGAAGTAATTCCACTTTTTGTAACCATTGGGGGAGAAACTTATCAAGATGGTGTAGAGATAACAACCGAAGAATTGTATAAAAAAGTTGATCAATTTGGTGAGCTCCCTAAATCTTCCGCAGTTAGTCCAGGAATCATGATTGAAAGATTCAAAAACCACATTGATCATGGCGATGACATTTTGTTTATGGGAATTGGCGGAAAGCTCTCTGCTACTTATCAAACAGCAATCATTGTCGCAGCAGAATTTCCACAACACCGCATTCGCATTGTTGATTCTAAAAACTTATCGAGCGGAATAGGCCTTCTTATTTTAAAGGCTGTGAAATTTAGAAATTCAGGAGACGATTTAATGACAATTGCTGATAAGTTAGAGCAATTGACGTCAAAAGTTCGTACCCAATTTGCCATTAACACGTTAGAATATTTACATCGTGGTGGACGTTGTTCAGGTACGACACGTATTTTTGGAACACTTTTAAAGATTAAACCCATTATCCGAGTGATTGATGGACAATTACAAGTTACCAAAAAACCTAGGGGAAAATATACAGCAGCGCTTGATGTGCTACTTGATTATCTTCGCCAAGACAAAGATAATATTGACAGTGATCATATTTTCATAACACATTCACTTGCAACAGATGATGCAAAATATCTACGTGCTAAAATAAGTGAAATTGTGACAGTTGATAACATTATAGAAACAAAAGCAAGTGGGGTTATATCTACCCACTGTGGACCGCGCACGATTGGGATTCTTTACATGGTCAAAAATTAATTGGCGAAAATAGAGTTAGACTAGTAAAAAAGTGCTTTTCATGCACTTTTTTCATTGAAAGGATTATTATGAAACATCATATTTATTTTGATTACGGATATGAATCTTCAGATCAAACAAAAATCAACTTAATCAAAAATAATCATTTTGATGGAGTCTTTTTGTTTTGGCGCGAACAGCTTGATGAAGTGGTAGGGCAAATTCGTCTTGCCTCTTTGACGATTGAGACAATGCATCTTCCCTTTGAGAATTGTAATGATTTATGGCTTGATGCGATGACTTCCAATTACTGGGATTTGATTATTCGTGGCGTAAAAGATGCCCATCGATTAGGAATTCCTACCGTCATCTTTCATGTCTCCAGTACAGCTAATCCACCAAAAATGAACGAAATTGGATTGCAAAGATTTGCTCAGTTATTAAAAATGTGTGAAGAATATCATATTAATCTTGCACTTGAAAATTTGCGCCGTTTGGATTATATTGATTTTTTATTTGAAAAATATCCTTCCACCTATATAAAGTTTTGTTTTGATAGTGGTCATGCCAATGCTTTCACAAACAATATTGCGGCTTTTCCTTGGCACAAATATCAAGATAAACTATACTGCCTACATTTACACGACAACAATGGGTTAAGAGATCAACATCTTCCTCCCTTTGATGGCAATATCAATTGGAAAATGCTCATGCATGATTTAAAAAAATGTTCTTATCAAGGCCCCCTTACTGCTGAAGTTGTTCATCGTTCCTATCAAAATATGACAGAAGAAGAATATGTAACCTTGGTAAAAAGATCTTTGGTGAAACTAGAAAGTTTGTGGAGTCAAGATGAGAACTGAGTTGTTGGCTCCAGTGGGGAGCAAAGATGCATTTTATGCTGCTATTTATAATGGTGCAAATGCAGTTTACTTAGGCGGGAAAGCCTTTGGAGCCCGTGCTTATGCTGATAATTTCACAAACGAAGAAATTGCAGAAATGATTGCTTTTGCTCATTTGCTTGATGTAAAAGTGTATGTCACTGTGAATACCGTTGTTTATGATGATGAATTTTCCCAATTAACGGAATTCTTAGATTTTTTGTATCTACAAGATTGTGATGCAGTCATCATTCAAGACATTGGTGTTGCGACTTTCATTTCTCATCGTTATCCCAATTTTGCATTACATGCATCTACACAAATGAATATCCATAGCATAGAGCAAGTGAAGGCGTTAAAATTACTTGGATTCTCTCGTGTTGTTCTAGCAAGAGAAGTTTCATTAAAAGAGATCGTTTTGATAAAAGAAGCGGTTGATATCGAACTTGAAGTGTTTGTTCATGGTGCTTTGTGTGTATCTTGTTCGGGAAATTGTTACATGAGTTCCATCATTGGGAAAAGAAGTGGCAATCGTGGGCGCTGTGCTCAACCTTGTCGTTTAGAATACGAGTTCAACAAAAAAACAAAATACTTTATTAGTCCAAAAGATTTAAATACATTAGAATATGTCGATGAACTACTTGATGCTCAAATTGATAGTTTAAAAATTGAAGGAAGAATGAAGCGTCCTGAGTATGTTGCTCAAGTAGTATCGAGTTACCAGAAGGCTATTTTAGGGTATTATGATAAGAAAGAATGGAATGTAAAAGCAGAACAAGATGCCTTAAAGACCATTTTTAATCGGGGATTTACCAAGGGTTGGTTGTTTGATGAGAAAAATGAAGAGTTTATCAATGAACAATTTTCCAATCATGGTGGCATTGAAATTGGTGAAGTGATTAGCAGTACACAAGATTGGATTGATATTTCATTGACTCACCCATTGCATTATCAAGATGCCATTCGAATTGTTGGCGATTATGAAGATGGAATTGTGGTAAACCAAATGTACCAAAATCATCAAATGATTAAGTCAGCAAATGCTGGTGATGTTGTGACCCTGAAACCACATATTTCTGGTTTGATGGGTGCTAAGGTACTACTTACCACTGACCAAAGGCAAATAGAAGTTTTACGTCAAAGTTACCAAACCTTAAAACCGATGATTGCCATTCAAGCAAGTTTGTTGGTTGAAGATCAGTATTTGGTATTGCGCCTTGTTTGCCGGGATAAAGTTGTAGAAGTCAAAAGCGAAAAAAAGGTTGAAATTGCCAATAACGATCAAATGACTAAGCGAATCATTGAGCAATTGCATAAAACTGCGAATACATTATTTTATTTTTCCAACATAGAAGTCTTGTTTTCACAAGGTGTATTTTTGCCCATTAAAGATATCAACGCGTTAAGAAGAAATGGGTTAGAAAAGTTGTCGCTGGTATTGGCCAAAAAACACACGAATCGAATGATTCAAGATGTTCCATTTGAAGAACTTAATGAAATCAACTTAACAAAAGGATTGGTTGCGAAAGTGCGCACAAAAGAACAACTAGAAGTTGTTGTGCAATATGATTTCACTAACATCTATGTTACCGATGAACAATTAATGAAATATGAAACAAAGTATCCAAATCATAAACTGATTCATTGTTTGCCAAGAATTCACAAAGAAAACAAACATCAAGGTACTGTGCTATCAAGTGATTTAGGAACCATAGCCAATAACCATACATCAATCTATTTACCAGTTACCAATGCTTATTCGCTTTATCGTTTGTTTTCGCAAAAAGCAAAACGCGTGGGAATTTCTTTAGAACTATCATTTGATCAAATCAAGCAAATGCTTGATCGTTTTCAAACGCTTTTTCACAAACAACCAAATGTAGAAATGATGGTTTATGGGCGATATGAGCTTATGATGATGAAATATTGCTTGGTCAAAAACAATGGGGGTTGTGCATTGTGTCAATCCAAAACTGACAATCAATTAATCGATCGTCGTGGTTTTTCATTTCCTATCTTTCAAGATTCGCAATGTTATGTTAAAATATTGAATAGTAAGAAATTACATTTGGGGGATTATATAAATTTGCTATATGAAAGTGGGGTAACTAATTTATTGCTTGATTTTACAACCGAAGACGCACAAGAAACACAATCGGTTTGTGAGATTTATTGTAACAATCAAAAACAAAACAATCTTTTTGATGTTACTTATGGGCATTTTAAAGAAGGTGTGTTATGAACAAATGGTATCGATTAGATAATGCCGCAAAAGTTTTCCCCTCTGTTTCTGGGCGAAAACGTTCGAATATTTTTCGGTTGTCTTTTCTTTTGACAGAAGAAATAGACCCTGATTTTCTCCAAACTGCTTTAGAAGCAACGATTAATCGTTTTCCTTCGTTTAAAGTAAAATTAAAACGAGGGCTTTTTTGGTATTATTTTGAAGAGAATTTAGAAACTCCACAAGTGAGCTTGGAATCACCATTGATATGTAAAAACATCAATTATCGGGAACAACAAAAATATTTATTTAGACTCACTTACTATCAAAAGCGCATCACATTAGAAATGTTTCATGCCTTAACCGATGGAGCGGGAGCACTAGAATTTTTAAAAGCCATTGTTTATAAATATTTATTGCTTTTAGGAAAACCGGTTAAACCCGAAAAGCTCATTTTGACAGATGTAGAAACAAGAAATGAAGAGTCACAAGATAGCTTTTTACAAAATTATTCTACAAAAATCAAAGCGATTCGCAAAGAAAAAAAGGCATTGAAGTTAAAAGGAACAAGATATCAATCGAAATGGATTACGGTCTTTGATGGTAGCATTTCTGTCAGCCAAATCAAAGAGGTAGCAAAAAAGTATAATATGACCATTACTGAATTTGCTTCAACTTGTTTGATGTATGCTGCATCAAGATCACTTCTATTGTTTGAAGACAAAAATAGACCATTTCAACTGTTTATTCCTGTGAATATGCGAAGGTTTTTTCCTTCTAAGACTATTAGAAACTTCTCATTATACATTAGAACTTCTATGTTCTTATCTGAGCAAACCACGTTTGAAGATATCATTGCTCTTGTGAAACATGATTTTGCTGAGCAACTAAATAAAGAGAGTTTACATCAATTATTGATGGCAAATGTAAAAATCGAAAAGAATATTGTTATGCGATTAGTTCCGCTTTTTCTCAAAGAAATCTTATTAAAAATAGGTTATAGTGCATTTGGAGATTCTCCAAATAGCATTTGTTATTCCAATTTAGGAATATGTGATCTTCCAACCTCGATGCATGAATTTGTGAGTGAAGTTGTTTTTACAAACGGAGCTACGATTAATGCCCCTATTAATGTTGGCAGTATTAGTTTAGGAAATAAAATGGTTTTCTCTTTCGCAAGTTCAATGCTAGAACGCAATATTCAACGTGAGTTTTTCCGTTTATTGGCAAGTTTAGGAATTGACATCACCATAAAAACAAATGAGCTTGAGGTGTAATGATGAAGAGATGTATGAAATGTCAAGTTTCTTTTCAAACAGAAAGAAAATCGTGTCCGTTATGCAATGAAATTTTAGAAGATATAGAGCAAAAAGACTTGAACTATAGTTCTTTTCCCAAACCAGATGAAACACCAAAAAAACAAAATCGTTTGATTCAAACTTTGAGTTTTCTTTCGATTTTGGGAGTAGTGGCATCAATCTTGGTCAATATTTTAACGTTTAAAAGTAATCCAAATTATTGGTCTGCCATCGTTGCCATTTCCGTGTTTTATTTTTGGATTTTATTAAAATCAACCTTTCAAAATAAAGGGAATATACCTTTAAAATTGATTATACAAATGCTAACACTTTCAGTGACAACTTATGTGATTGATTTCTTTAGTCATTCAACAGGATGGGCATTAAACTATGTTATTCCGTTTTTGTCTATGGCAGCATTGATTGCCATTATCTTAATGTTGCTCATTAACTACAAAAAAATTAACGATTACCTTATGTACTTATTTTCTTCTAATTTTTTAGGTTTTATTCCTTTGGTGTTATGGTTATTTCGAATTGTAGAAGTGTTGTGGCCTTCTTTAGCTGCCGCATGCTTGTCTTTTACAATCATTGTCGGTTTATTGGTGTTTGCGAGAAAAGAATTAAAAGAGGAATTTAGAAGAAGATTACATTTATAGGAGGATAACAATGGCGAAAAAAATCATAAAAAAAGCAATGAAGAACATGAAAAAAGCACCCAAAAGAGTGCAATTTTTTGTGATTATGATTGCCATTTTATTGGCAGGTGCTTTGTTTGGAATCGGTTATTATTATCATAATTTAACCTTAATAGAAACCGAACACATTAATCTGATTATTGATGATTTGGAAGATCAAATACCTAACCAAGCAACAACAAGTTTATCTTTGCCAACTAGTTTACCCAATTACCCTAACATTTCCATTCGTTGGGCATCAAGTCATCCGAGTGTGATTGCAACCGATGGCCAAGTTATTCGTCCTTTGTATGCAAACGGAAATAAAACGGTGGATCTTATAGCTACTTTTACGATTAAAGAAAATGATTCACTTGCTCAGATTGCTTTTTCTTTATTAGGGCATTCTCAAAAGGAAGTTGTATTTGAAGTAGTAGTTTTAAAAAGAGAAATGACGGACCAAGAAAAAGTTGCAAAAGCCATTTCTGATTTATATGTTCCTACTTTTAGTGCAACGCATGTTGGTTTAATTGACCAATTTAGTGCATTTCCTGATATGGAAATTGTTTGGCAATCATCGGATGAAACGATTTTAACAAACGATGGCACTAAGGTTGGCAATGGAAGTGTTAACCTAACAGCGACTGTATCTTTGAATCAAGTGATGCAAACCATTGTGTTTCCAATGGAATTGAAAGAAAAACCAGAACCGATGGTTGCTCTTGATTTTGATTTAGCATCAATCACAACAGGAACCTATAGCACTGATTGGACGAGCAATCAAGTATTGTTTCACCAAGCAATTATTGCAGATGTGGGTGGAGAAAAAGTCATTCGCATGAAAGCCAATAGTTTTTCAAGATTGGATTTGTTAACGAAATATGCGCGTCCTGATGCCATTACCTTTGATTATCAATTATATGCAACAGATAGTGACAAATTATCAAAAGCAAGTTACATTGGGGTTCGTTATTCTACGAACCAAGTTGATTGGAACATTTTAAAAAATGAACTCATCGCTGATGGAAATCTTCACCAAGTTTCAGTGGATTTGACTGCTTTACAAAATGTCTATTTGCAAATCACAACTTCATCAGAATATTTGACGGATTTACGCATAGATGTTAGCAATATTTCTGTAACTAGATCCATTGATGCAAGTGATATCCAACAGTGGTTATCCCAAAATACCATAAAAAAGACACAAGAATCGATTACGCTTTTGAAAACAACTGCTTTTGGTGGTGTGGTAACATGGATGAGTGACCAACCTCTTATCCTATCTGATCAAGGATTGGTTCAACCCAAACAAGAAACCCAAGAAGTTACCTTGATTGCATCGGTATCAGGATTTGATTTTTCCGTGATTTATGGATATGATATCAAGATTGTTGGCTTGCAATCTGTTGAGCCACTTGAACTGTTTTTTATTGATTTGGGAAAATATGGACAAAGTGATGCCGGGGAATCTATTTATTTCAAACTTGGCAGTTATGATGTCTTGGTTGATGCTGGGGATCGATATTTGGATTCCAACAAAGCGATTAAAGAGGTCATTGATGCCAATAGCGAAGACAAAATCCTTGATTTGGTGATAGCGACGCATCCAGATGCCGATCATATTGGTGGTATGAAGTTTGTCTTTGGCGAATATGAAGTCTTGCATTTGTTACAGTTTTATGGAACCCATACGACCCAGTTATATCAAGATTTCGTAAATAGTTATGAAGCAGAAAATTTAGTTTCCGAATGTTTGGTAACAGATGCAATCAATCAAGTCAATGGTTGTACTAGTGAAATTGAGATAGCAGATCAAGTATCCATCAATATCATTCAAACTGGCTATTATGAGACAGAAGAGCCAAATGGAAGAAGCATTGTTTTTGTTTTAGAAGCATATGGAACAAAAGTTTTATTAACAGGTGATGCTGATAATAACGATGGAAGAACAACGGAAGCAAATTATAAAAATGAAGTTGGCGATATTGATATTCTAAAAGCGGTGCATCATGCAACCAGCTATGGGACTACGCTTGACTTTTTGGCTTCCTCAAAACCCGAAGTAGTGATTATCACAAATGGCAATTATTTAGGCAACAAACATGGACATCCAACCGCTGATGCTATTAATCGCATGTATCAAGCAAATGACAAAACGCTTGTGTATGCAGTAGTAGGTGGAGATGCCACTGATTGTGAACTTACGCCATCCAATAGCTATGAATGTCAGGTAAGTGACCCGTTTGTTGACCGCAATGGGACCATAACGATTGTCATTGATCAAACTGGATATGAAGTATCCGCTGAGTATTCGCAAGTCCCAATTGAGCTATCAAGTACTTATTTTTGGGAAACACATCCCGCAAAAGAATACGAATATGGTGGCTAAATAAATGAAAAAACATTTTGAAAATCATAATAAATATAGTATAATAGCAATAGTGTCAAAAAAACGTTTTCTCAATGGAGGTATTTATGAAGGAGTATAAAACGAACGATATTAGAAATGTAGCCGTTTTAGGACATTTAGGTTCAGGAAAAACTAGTTTTGGTGAATCCGTCCTTTTTGTATCTAAAGCAATTGATAAAAAAGGTGAGGTTGAGCGTAAAACGACTGTTGGTGATTATTCTTTAGAATCACAAAACCGCATGACCACTTTATCATCGGCTTTATTACCACTAGAATGGAAGGATTGTAAAATCAATTTCATTGATACACCAGGATCAGAAGAAATGATTGGTGAACTAGAAAATGTCTTATCTGCAGTAGAAGGTGCCATCGTCCTTATTGATGCCACCAAAGGTGTAGAAGTTGGGACCGAACGAGTTTGGGAAGAATTAAGAAAACGATCCATTCCTGTCATCATTGTCATGAACAAACTTGATAAAGAAAATATTAAGTATGAAGATGCGATTTCATCAGTTAAGAATAGATTAAGCGCAAAAGCAATTGAGTTTACTGTTCCATTTGGAACAGATGTCAATTTCCAAGGTTTTGCCAATGTTGTAACCAAAAAAGGATATCAAGTCAAAGATAATAATTGTGTAGAAACGCCAATTCCTGAGGCATTGTCTAGTAAAGTAGAAGATATTTATAATAGCATCATGGAACAAGTTGCCGAAACAAATGAAGAATTGCTAGAAAAATTCTTCAGTGGAGAAGAATTAACCGAAGAAGAAGTTCGTTTTGGACTTCATGAAGGTGTTTTTTCTGGGGAAGTTTTCCCAATTGTTGCTGCTTCAGGCATCAAAAATGTTGGCATTGCGCAATTACTTGATATGGTAGTAGATTATTTGCCTGCACCAAATGCGTTTTTAAGCAAAGCAGGGATGGACCCTAAAACAAAAGAACAGATAACGCGTGAAGTCAATGTCGATGCACCATTGTCCGGTATGGTCTTTAAGACAATCATTGATCCGTTTGTAGGCACGGTAACTCTTTTTAAATTGTTTTCTGGAGCCATTCGCACTGGTCAAGAAGTATATATTGCGGAAACAGAAACTGTTGTAAAGATTCCTCAATTATTTGTGATGCGAGGAAAAACCCAAATCAATGTTGATGCCATTTATGCAGGTGATATTGGTGGCGTATCAAAAGTTTCCGAATTTTTAAACAGCGTTACGTTCTCTGATAAGAAAGAACCAATTATTTATCCAAAAATTGTTCATGGTAATCCGACCATTTATGTTGCCATTATGCCAAAAAATAAACAAGATGAAGATAAAATCTCTTCTTCTTTACAGAAATTGCGTCTTGAAGATGAAACTTTTGAAATCAAACGTAATCCTGAAACTGCTCAATTGCTCATTGGTGGTCAAGGAATGACGCACATCGGATATATTTTAGAGCGTATGAAAAATATGTTTAAAGTGGATGTCGATGTTACCGATCAAAAAGTTGTTTATCGTGAAACCATTCGCTCTAAAGGCGAAGCCCAAGGTCGCCATAAAAAGCAATCTGGTGGTGCAGGTCAATTTGGTGATGTTTGGATTCGTTTTGAACCATGCAAAGAAGATTTTGTGTTTGCTGAAGAAGTGGTTGGTGGAGCCGTTCCAAAGAACTATTTCCCTGCTGTTGAAAAAGGTTTAATTGAAACATTAGAACATGGTCCATTGGCTGGTTTCCCTGTTATTGGTGTGAAAGCAACATTATACTATGGGTCTTATCATCCAGTTGATTCCAATGAAATTTCCTTTAAACTAGCTGCTGGTTTGGCTTTTAAAAACGCAGTTGAAAAAATTCGACCTACGATTTTGGAACCAATTTGCCAAGTAAAAGTAGTTGTGAAAGATGAATTTGTTGGAGATATCATGGGCGATATGACAAAAAGACGTGGACGTGTTTTGGGTATGGATCAACATAATGGCGTTCAAGAAATTATTGCTGAAGTTCCTGAAGCAGAAATTGCGAAATATGCTGTGGATTTAAAAGCAATGACACAAGCAAGTGGGCGTTTTAGTCGTGAATTCATTCGTTATGACGAAGTTCCTGAACTATTGGTTAAAAAAATCATTGAAGAATATAAGAAGAACTAGGGTCGATTTTTCGACTCTTTTCTCATTAGGTGAATATGCAATTAAAATTTTTGATTGAAAAAGAAGACATTGTAAAAGATTTCTTGAAAAGAAATCATATTTCCAGACGACTGGCAAGAAAAATCAAATGGAACGGTAAAATATTTATCAATGGTGTGGAATCCGGCAATTGGTTGCCAATTCATCCTGGCGATGAATTAACTATTTTATTTGAAGAAGAACACAATCCTGAAATTGTGGCATCAGAAATTGTTGTAGACGTTTTGTATGAAGATGAATATTTGTTGATTGTGAACAAACCTGCCAACTTGGCGAGTCAACCGTCTCATAAATATTATCATGACAATTTGATTAGTCGTTTGAAACATTATTTTATTAAAAATGAGATTCAAAGCAATATCCATTTGGTTAGCAGGTTAGACTATAGCACTTCAGGTTTGGTGTTGGTTGCAAAAAACGGGTTTGTTCATCATTTGCTTATGAATACGGAAATTGAAAAAAAATATCTGGCTTATATTGATGGTGCATTGGACCCCAAAGAAGGAATCATTTCTTTGCCGATTGAACGCGATGATCACCCTGTGAAAAGAAGGGTAGGCGAAAATGGACAGAAGGCAATTACGCATTATCGCCAGTTAATAAGCAATGAACAAAGTTTGGTGGAACTGACACTTGGTACAGGAAGATGTCATCAAATTCGGGTTCATTTGTCATCTCTCGGTCATCCGATTGTTGGAGATAAACTTTATGGAAAAGAAGATGACCTTTTATTATTGCATGCTTTTTCCATATGTTTTGTTCATCCAGTCACAAAACAAGAAGTAAAAATTGTGCAATATCCCAGTTGG
>CAZYFI010000013.1:0-28379 GCA_964646985.1 uncultured Bacteroidales bacterium | reverse complement strand
CTGCTAAAGTGGTTTTTCCTAATCCAGGAGGACCAAAAAGCAATACATGATCCAATGTTTCGTTTCGCTTTAATGCTGACGAAATGAAAACATTTAAATTTTCTTTGATTTGATCTTGACCAATATAATCAGCCAAACGTTTTGGGCGAAGACTACGATCAAATTCTTCAAGTAATATATCATTTTTTTCCATAAAAATCCTAACTTTCTCGACTGATGATTTACATTTTTGTCTGAAAATGGTATAATCATTCTTGGTGGTGAGTAATTTGTATAATTATATAAAAGGAACCGTAACGATAGTTCGTGGTGATTATGTTGTTGTAGAAACAGGGGGAATCGGCTATTTGATTAAAACCGGAAATCCGTTTGGTTTTGAAATTGGCAAACAAGCAGAGATTCACACTTATTTGCATGTCCGTGAAGATGTATTAGACTTATATGGCTTTAAAAGCGCAGAAGAACGTGACTTGTTTTTAAAACTCATTTCGGTAAAAGGAATTGGTCCCAAAGGAGCAATGGCAATCATCGCCAGTGGAGCAATTGATAAAGTAATTCATGCAATTCAAATTGCTGATAGCAAATACTTACAACGCTTCCCAGGAATCGGTCCCAAAGCAAGCCAACAAATTATCCTTGATTTGCATGGCAAGATTGACTTTAATCAAGTCAATGCACGAGAAAATCCAAAAATAAAGGATTTACGTGATGCATTAAAAGCCATGGGTTATAGCACAAATGAAATCAAGGCAATGCAACCCATTATGGAAGCCAATTTAGATAAACCAATTAATGAACTAATCAAAATCGTTTTAAAAAAATTAATCTAAACGCGTGAACAACGCGTTTTTATAATGCTTTGATCTTTGCTTTTCGTTCCTTTTCGTTTTGCACAAGCATGTTACGATATTTTTTATCAAGATTTCGCTCGTGTCGAATTAAATTATCACTGTACTCACTTTTCAATTTAGCAAGTTTCAACTTGCTGTTTTTTATATACATTTGAAAATTTTGTTCTTCCATTGCCATCTGTTTTTGATGGTCTAATTCAGCTTGCTTGGTTTTTAAATCAAGGTCTTTGATTTTTTCTTCGTACCATTGATTTACTTTACTTGTTTCTAATGCAACTGTCGCTTTATGTCGATCTTCTTCTTCTTTTAGTTGTTCTTGATAATTTTTTTGTGCCAATACTTGTTTTTCATAATCGGAAGTGAGATTAGAAATAGCATTTTGATTTCCTTTTGCCATCTCAACATTAATTTTTCTATCCATTTCCAAACGATATTTTTGCTCTTCTTGATAATAATTTTGAAAAACTTCAATGGTTGCTTTTACTTCCTCTAAGAGCTTTTTCGTTTGGGATGCAACTGCTTTTAAGAAATGGTTGAAACGATTATTTTGCAATTTATAATATTCTTTGCAAGATTGTTCAATTTCGTTTAGTTCACTAACATAAGAGTCCTCGATGATATGAAGTTCACTTTTGATGGAAACCAATAAGTGTTTCGATAAATCATTGCGCAAACGTTTTTTGATTGCCCAAGTATTTTCTACAATCCCCAGTAAATTAGCTTGGAAGGTTTCAACACAATCAGAAAGACTTTCAAGCAAATAATTACATTGTTTGCGAACATCTTCAGAAATATAAGTTTCTAAAGGGCGATAAATATCAAATTGCATTCCATCTGTTTCATATGCTACTTGATGGTATTCTCCTAACTTCTGACGATTCGCATTATCATAATTTATTTTTTCAATGTTGATTTGTTGCTTTAAAGTAAGTTGTCGGGCAAATTGTTTGTTTTTGCTTTCAATGGCAAATAAATTTTGTTCATTTTCCCATTCTACATATTGCTTATCTAAAGCAATATGAGCCAAAGAAATTTTCAAATCATCGGGCATCTCAAGCATATTTCTTTGATGCTCCAACGTTTTTATTTTTACAGAAAAATCATCGAGAATCACAGCATTTTCCAAAAGAATTTTTTCATAATATCGTTTATACTCTAAAGTATTCTCAATAAAAGAAAACTCATATTTGTTTTTTATGGTTTCTTGCTCGCGAAATCCATCAGAACGAATGAGCAAAATCTTTTTCTTTAAATCAGCAATTCCAGAATTATCATTCGTATCTAACAAGGCTTTTTCCAAATCGCTGTAAGCTTTCACAGTCGCATCGTTTGCTTTTTGTAAATCAATGTTCATCCTTCTTGTTAATTCGGCTTCACGACTTTGATAATTTTTTTCTTCTTCATCAAGCAAAGCATTATGCTCTTTTAAGGCTTGCACCATATCTTTATTCAAGGTATTGATGCGATGAGCAAATTCACTACGCCTTCTTCTAATGGTGGCTGTTATTTTATTTTGCTCTTCTAACTTTTTCTGCTTGATTTCCTCGGCTTTTTCATCTAATACATATAAAAAGTCAAGGGGTTCTATGGATATTTTAGTAACTTCTTCTTTGATATCCGTTATTTTTTGTTGATATCTCAATTCATCTTGTTCTATATTTAGAGCATGCGAAAAGAGAATGGCTTTTTTCGCTTCAAGGTTTTGTTTTAAGGCTTGAAAGACATCATTCATTTTTTGGTTTTCTTCATCTTCAATTTGTAAAAAAAAGGCAAAAATTTGATTATTAATGTTACTTATTTTTTCTTCAAATTCCTTAAAATTCATTTTTCACCTCAAAATCGGAAGTTACCTCTTCCTTTTCCTTTTCCCTTGCTTGGTTTTCTTTGGACATTGGGCATAGTTGGTCGCGCATTCGGATTATCTCCCATTTTTGCAAAAGCAATCATTTGCGCTTTCATATCATCAAAACGCTTAATTAAGGCGTTGACTTCAGGATAAGGACGTCCAGATCCTCGTGAAAGTCGTTCTCTTCTTGACATGCTTTTAACCAATAGCTCAGGTTGTTTTCGTTCATCAGGTGTCATAGACAACACAATGGCTTCAAGATAAGAAAATTGCTTTTCATCAATTTCCATATTCTTAATTTGCTTACCAATGCCTGGAATCATCCCAAGAATGCCTTTTAGTGAGCCAATTTTTCTGATCCATTTAATTTGCTTGATGAAATCATTATAATTAAATATCCCTTTTTGCATTCTTTCAGCAAGTTTCATTGCTTCTTCTTCATCAATGTTTTCCGATGCTTTCTCAACTAGGGTGACGATATCACCCATTCCCAAAATTCTTCCCGCCATACGTTCAGGATGAAAGACTTCAATTTGATCAAGCTTTTCGCCCATACCAGCAAATTTAATAGGAATGTTTGTTAAGTATCTAACAGAAAGAGCAGCACCGCCACGGGTATCGCCATCTAGTTTTGTAAAAACACAACCTGTTAGTGCTAGTTTTTCATGAAATGAAGTAATGACATTCAAAGCATCTTGCCCCATCATGGAATCAATCACGAGCAATACTTCATCTGGTTTCGCAAACTTTTGTATTTCATCTAGTTCGTTCATTAACTCATCGTTGATATGCAATCGACCTGCAGTATCAATAATCACCAAGTCAAAACTCTTGGCTTTGGCATAAGCTAAGCCTTTGGCAACGATGTCAACCACTTTATGCTCAGTTCCCAATTGGAAGACTTCAATTCCAAGTTGTTTTCCAATGGTTTCAAGTTGATTGATCGCTGCTGGACGATAAATGTCACCAGCAATTAATAATGGCCGTTTACCATCTTTTTTACGTAATAGCTGTGCTAATTTACCAGCTTGTGTTGTTTTACCCGAGCCTTGTAACCCCACAAGCATAAAAACAGATGGACCTGATTGTTTATAGGTTACTCCAACCGCTTCATCACCCATTAAGTGCTTTAATTCATCGTGAACTACTTTTACAACCATCTCTCCAGGAGTGAGTGATTGTAATATTTTTTCGCCAAGTGCTTTTTGCTTTAGCTCTGCTGTAAAATTTTTTACAACTTTATAATTAACATCCGCCTCTAATAAAGAAAGACGGACTTCTTTCATCATTTCTTCAATATCACTTTCGTTTAACTTACCTCTACCAGTGATACGACGCAATGACATTTGTATCCTTTCGGATAAGCTCTCAAACGGCATACAATTACCTACTCTATTTCTTTTAATTTCTCGATTAATTTCATTGTTTCTAATTCATTTGTTTGCGAGTATTCTTCGTACAAATTATTTCTCTGAACATATTTCTCATAAAGCTTTAATTTTTCTTCTAAACCATCTAATATCTTGTACACTCGATGTAATTGATCAGATACAGCGGCACGACTAATCTTGTTTTCTTCCGCGATTTCTGCCAAAGAAGCATCTTTAAAATAATAGTCACTAAAATAGCTTCGCTGCTTATTTGTTAAGATTGGACTATAAAAATCAAACAACAAAATATAGTGATGATGTTTTTCTAAAATATCCATTATTTTTCCTCATCTATCATTTCCGCAAACAAGCCATATACATAATTTTCCAAATCAAAATAATCAATATCATCTAGTTGTTCACCTAAGCATACGAATTTGATGGGAATGGAATATTTTTCTCGGATTGCTAAAACTATGCCACCTTTTGCCGTTCCATCTAATTTTGTTAATACAATGCCAGACACTTGCGTCGCTTCAATAAAAGCTTTCGCTTGGTTCAATCCATTTTGCCCAGTTGTAGCATCAATCACGAGCAACGTATCTTGGGGGGCATCAGGAATTTCCCTAGAAATCACTTTTTTGATTTTTTCTAGTTCCTTCATTAAATTGACCTTGGTTTGTAATCTACCAGCAGTATCACAAAGTAGCACATCATAGTGTTCTTCTTTTGCTTTGATGATAGCATCATAAATCACACTAGATGGATCGCTTCCCTCTGGTTTCGATACCACAGGACAAGAAACACGATCTCCCCAAATTTTTAATTGTTCAAATGCACCAGCACGAAATGTATCGCCAGCAGCAATCAAAACTTTCTTTCCTTCATGCATTAGTTTATGAGCAATTTTCGCAATCGTTGTTGTCTTTCCAACTCCATTGACACCAACAAACAAAAATACAGAAACTCCATTGGCATTAAAGCGAAGATTACTATTGACAATTTCACCTTTTAAATAAATATCAAACATTTTGTCAACAATAATGGGTTGCAAATCTTTTGCTGAAGTGATGGATTTCACACGAACATCTTCTTTAAGTTGATCAATAAATTTAATGACGGTATCAACTCCAATGTCTGCCATAACAAAAATTTCTTCAAGCTCATCAAATAAATCTTCTGTGATTTCATTATAGTTCGTAAATAAACGCTTTAACCGTGACATGGAGTTTTTACGGGTTTTTTCCATGCCTATACGATATTTTTCAGCTTCTTTACGCTTTTGTTTGCTCTTAAATATATCAAAAAATCCCATTTTAAACACCTATTTTTTCTTAACGTTCTTTCGCTTATTATACCATAAGCCATGGTAAATTCAAAGTTTTAAAAGACTTTTTTATTTACACTAACAATAATAAAAAAATCGTATAACATACGATTTTTTATGGCAATTTTGCAAGTGCCGTTTTACATTTTGGATATCGATTGCATGCATAAAATTTAGATCCCTTAAACTTTCCTTTTTTAGAAATACGTTCCACCAAATACCCTTCTTCACAGTTAGGACATTTCACTCCTGTATTGACAGGTTCTTCTTTTGGATCTTTTTTGATATAACGACATTTAGGAAAAGCAGAACATGCCAAAAACCGACCAAAACGTCCATTTCTCAAAACCAACTTGCTACCACACTCTGGACACAATTCATCTACAAAAATAGGATAAATTTTCTCCATATGCTCATTAGCATATTCTAATAATGGTTTAAATTGTTCATAAAAGGAAGCCAACTCTTCGTGCCATATTGCTTTGCCTTCAGAAATTTGGTCAAGAATAGCTTCCATTCCCGCTGTATACTTGACATTGATAATTTTGCTAAAAAAGGAATCTAAGCTGTTGGAGGTTAACATTCCTTGCTCAGTTGGAATAAACATTTTCTTTTCTAAAGTGGCATAATAGCGTTGTTTTAGGGTATCTACGGTAGTAGCATATGTGGAAGGTCTACCAATACCCAACTCTTCCATTTTCTTAATCAATCTTGCCTCAGAGTATCGAAGTGGAGGTGCGGTAAATTTTTGTTCTGGATTGATTTCATAATCAGAAATTACTTCACCTATTTTAAATTCAGGAAGTTTTGGGTTTTCATCTTCTTCTTTTTCTAATTTCAAAAATCCATCAAACATCACCTTATCCCCAGTTAATTCGAAATTATAACCTGAATTACTGATTCTTACTTTGGTGTCTTCGATGATGGCATCACTCATTTGTGACGATAAAGCCCGATTGTAAATTAATTTATATAATCGATATTCATCATTAGACAAATATTGTTTGATTTCATCATAATGATAAGACAAAGAGGAAGGGCGAATCGCTTCATGCGCATCTTGCACGTTTTTTACTTTTTCATTTGCTTCTGTTCGTGCTTGATAATATTCCTTTCCATATTCTTTCACAATGAATTCTTTGGCTTCCTTAATGAAATCCATTGATAATCTTGTTGAATCAGTACGCATATAAGTAATCAAACCAACACGTTCGTGCGATAATTCTACACCTTCATATAGTTTTTGCGCAATCATCATTGTCTTTTTAGGATGAAAATTAAGCACATTTGCTGCTTCTTGTTGCAATGTAGAAGTAATGTATGGTGGTTTTGCCGAACGTTTCCTATTTTTAGAAGTGATGTCAGAAACGATAAATTCTGCTAATAATTGATGTAATACTTCATTTGTTTCTTGTTCATTTACAAGTGAAATTTTCCCATCTTCATTGCTTACTAATTTGGCTTTTAACTTCTTATTTTTTTTCGTAAATTCTAGAAATACTTCCCAATATTCCTCAGGAACGAATGCTTGAATCTCTTTTTCACGATCGCAAATTAACTTAAGAGCAACGGACTGTACCCGACCTGCTGATCTTGAACCGATTTTCTTTTGTAATAATTTGGATAAAGAAAAGCCAATGATGCGATCTACAATTCTACGCGACTCTTGAGAACGAACCAAATCCATATCAATGTCACGGCCGTGATCCAATGCCTTTAAAACTGCATTTTTGGTGATTTCATGAAACACAACGCGTTCATAAGGTTTGTTTTCTAAATTTAAAACATCATATAAATGCCAAGAGATGGCTTCCCCTTCTCGGTCTGGATCAGTTGCTAAATAAACTTTATCAACTTCTTTTACTTGCTTTTTTAATTCTTTAATGAGTGGAGCTTTTCCACTGATAGAACTATACATTGGAGCAAATTGATTTTCGATATCAACCCCATACCCACCATATCCGCGAGTAACCAAATCACGGATGTGACCTTTGCTTGATACAACTGTAAAATTCTCCCCTAAATATTTCGCTATCGTTTGTGATTTCGCAGGACTTTCTACAATTACTAAATTTTTATCCATGATTTTCTCCTTTGGTGGACTTGATTATAGCACCGATAAAATGAATCTGTCAAACAATATGTTAATTATTCCATAATGAGTGCTAAAATGATTAATGGTTCTTGTTCTTCATTCATCAAAGAATGAAAATGCCCTTTTGGCGTATAGTTGGTCATTCCTGGTAAAAACACTTCTGTTTTTCCATCCATCAATAATTTTCCTTTTCCCGAAAGACAATAAATCATTTCTTCATCATCGGTATGTTCATGTGCCCCAATTGAACATCCAAAAGGAATGGTAATGCGAGCATAGAGTTTGCAATGTATTGGGAGAATATCATTTTTTTCTAAAAAACAACTACCTAATCCCCCACGCAACTGTTTCACTTCTACTTTATTTTGTAACATACTTCCTCCGTAATTTGACTACATTTTTGTCTAACTGGCTCAAAGCTTTTTCGATGAATTGGGCATGGACCATATTTTTGAAGCATTTCTAAATGAAATTTTGTAACATATCCTTTGTGTCTTTTGAATCCATATTCTGGATATAATAAATCCATCTCTTCCATGTACCGATCTCTCATCACTTTCGCAATAATACTTGCAGCAGCAATGGATGCACTTTTTTGATCACCTTTGATTAAATCAATGCACAAATAAGGAACTTCAAGTGGCATAGCATCCGTTAATACACAATCCACTTTGTTCTGAAATTGACTCACACAACCGAGCATTGCTTGTTTGCTCGCTTGATAGACATTGAGAAAATCCACATCCTCTACATCAATAAAGACAACATGATATTCCTTTACTTCTAATATTAGTCTTTCGAATAAAGAATTGCGTTTTTTGGCTGATAATTTTTTGGAATCATTGATTCCTTCTAGACGATAACCTTCGGGAAGCAACACAGCTGCGGCAACAAGAGGTCCCGCCATTGGTCCTCTTCCTACTTCATCGGTTCCTACTATCCCATGATATCCTTCTTGAAGCAATTGATTTTCATAAATATATAGATTGTTCATACATCATCCTTTTAGCGATATTATTCTACCACATTATTTGTAAATCAATAAAAAAGAATTATGATAACTCTATCATAATTCAGAAGAGATTAAGTTGTTTGTAAAAAAATAATCAAATTGATCTAGGGTGATTTTCCCTAAACGTCCACTGCGCAAATCGCGAATAATCATATCATATACGCGGGTTTCCGCATCTGATTTCAACAGTTGTCTTTTTGCTGCAATGATTTCAATTGTTTCTTCAAGACTCATTTTCTGATCAACAGAAAACCTTTCAAGCAAAGCATTTGGATAATAGCTTTTTAAAAAAGAAATGAAATATTCCCCAATTTTATTTACATCCAAAATGTCATCTTTAATTGCTCCAGTGATTGCCAAATGCAACCCCACAATTTCATCTTCAAATTTTGGCCATAATACTCCGGGAGTATCCAACAAATCAAGATCTTTGTTCACCCTTACCCATTGTTGCGCTTTTGTTACACCTGGTTTATCCCCAACCATTGTTGATTTGCGATGAACCAGTGTGTTAATCAAAGTAGATTTTCCCACATTTGGGATACCCACAATCATCGCTCTTAAAGGACGTTCTAGCATCCCTTTGGCTTTTTCTTTCGCAAGTTTCTCAGAAAGTGTTTCTTTTGATAACTTGACAATTTTATTCATGTGTAAGCCAGATATCGAATCAATTTCTAAAACTTGATACCCTTGTTTTTCATAAAATTTCGCCCATTTTTTTGTTTCTTGTGGATCTGCAAGATTGGCTTTGGTTAATAAGAGTAATTTGGGCTTATTCTTAAGCATTTTTCCTATTTCTGGATTTTTGGATCCAAAAGGAATTCTTGCATCTACCAATTCAAATACAATATCAATGATTTTTAATTTTTCTTCTATTTCTTTTTTGGCTTTGGCCATATGCCCAGGAAACCACTGAATCATAATTTCCTCCAATCAAAAAAGCTAATCTGTTTGTACATTGCAATCCCAATGATCTGTTCACGATGAAACAGTCCTAAAGCCCTGCTATCGATACTTGATGAGCGATTGTCACCAAGCACAAAAAAATATCCATCGGGTATCACACATTCTTCATCAGGCAGACATTGACTAACTCCCTTTATTTTGCAAACATCTTTGATGTCTAAATCAAAGTCGGGGTAAATCAAATCTAAAAAAGGCTCATCAACCAAGACTTGATTGATGTATAGTTTACCATTTTGGAAATAAAAGGTTTCCTTTTCTTGGGCAATGATTCGTTTTACCAATAATTCATCATCTAACACACCCGAAGAATTGGTTAAATCATTGATATGATCTTCCACTTTTAACACAACGATATCAAACCGTTGGGCTTTTTCTGAACTTTTTACAATCAAAGTATCTCCTTCTTTAAGGGTTGGAAACATGGAGCTTTTATGCACAGTTGCAGGAAAAAAGCCAAACAAAAAGAACAGTTGCAACACAAATAAGGCATATCCCATCATCATGAAAAAATCAAGCACTTGATACAAGTAGTAATTTAGTTTAGGCGCATTAGGAATATATTTAATCAATAAAGAAAAGCTTGAGAAAATTACCGATAGTCCAATCAAAATCAAAATATAGATGGGATTGATGATGTCAACTTTGGTGACATCAAGTGCCATAAAAATTGCTAATAATAAAATAGCAACCAATAACGAAATCATTTTGATAATCATTTTCCTTTGCGTAATTTCCATATCTTTTTCCTTATTCTTCTAACATACTATCTAATTCTTCAATGGTTACTAAGACACGCCTTGGTCGGCCTGACAAACCTTCTGATACAATTCCAAGATCTTCTAAACCATTCATGATACTTTGTGCACGATTAAATCCAATTCCAAATTTCTTTTGAATGCGATTAATAGAAGCATTATCGTTTTCTACAACAAATTTCGCAATCACTTCAAAATACTCGTCTTCACGAGGATCCATTGATAATTGCTCATCGTAATCTAATTTTTGCTCTAAATCTTCTTTCGTAAACATAAAGTTAGGAGCGTAATTTGCTTTGATGTGATCGGTAACCGCAATGATTTCTTCAAGAGAAATAAAGGCACCTTGAACCCGACTTTCACTTACGCCATCGCTATAGAGCATATCCCCTTTTCCAAGTAGCTTGTCCGCACCAGTTTTATCTAAGATGGTCATGGAATCGACTTGTGAATTAACAGCAAAAGCAATTCTTGTTTGCATATTTGCTTTGATTGTTCCTTTGATGACATCTGTTGATGGTCTCTGAGTTGCCATAATCAAGTGAATCCCTGCAGCTCTCGCTTTTTGTGCCAAACGTTGAATATACTCTTCAACAGAAGAAGATGCAATGAACATCAAATCAGCCAACTCATCGATGATGACTACGATGTAGGGTATTTCCTTTAAACTTGAATCACTAGCAGCTAACTCATTGTAAGATTGAAAATCTCTTCTTCTACAAGCTTTAAATAATTCGTAGCGATTTTGCATCTCATCAACAGCCCATTTTAGTGCTGCAGTTGCCAATTTTGGATCGTTAATGACCGGAGTTGCAAGATGAGGAATGTCTTCATAGTTAGAAAATTCAATTAATTTAGGATCAATTAATACCAACTTAACATCGTCAGGATGTGCTTTATATAAAATGCTATTGATAATACAGTTGATACAAACACTCTTACCACTGCCGGTAGTTCCCGCAACAAGAGCATGGGGCATTGTCGTAATATCCAATGGTACACTTCGCCCACTAATGTCTAACCCTAAAATAACATTGAGAGGATTTCCATCATTGAGAAAATCAGGATTGGCAAGAAGTTCACCAAAGAAGACTTTATCTTGCACAATATTAGGAACTTCAATTCCAATGGTTGCTTTCCCAGGAATTGGGGCTTCAATACGAATTGACTTTCCTTCTAAATTCATTTGCAAATTTCTGGCAATGTTTTTGACACGTTCTACTTTAACCCCATCATCTAGTTTGATTTCAAATTGGGTTACAGTAGGACCTTTTGTAAAATGGACCACTCGTCCACCTATTTTAAAGTCCTTCAACGTTTTATCGATTAATTCTTTTTGATAATTGGCACTTGAAAAATCGTTTTGTTTGATTGCTTGACCACGTTTTAACAAACTTAGAGGAGGCGCAACATATTTGCTACGGTTCTTCTTTTTTGAAAAAGCTGTTGGCTTTAGATTTTTTGTATCATATCCTATGATTGTTTTTTCATAAGTAGGGTCGGATTTTTCTTGAATAACAACTCTTTTTGGCTTTGGTTCAGAAAAATATTCATTTAATTCCGGAAGTTCAGTCAATTCCTCCATTTCACTTTGAGGAACCCTTTCCTCATTGAGTTGAAAATCAGGTTGATTTCTATTTTCGTATTGAGGTTGTGGCTTTGGTTGCTCAACGATTGGCGCAACTGATGGTGCTGCTGGTTTATTTTTTCTTGGTGTGATATCTTCTCGCATTAAGTAAGAAGGAATCCGATTTTTTCTAATTGGTTCCCCATTCATATTTCCTTCTTTATTCACTTGAACTTGCGTATCAGAACTTGACTCTTCCCAAAGACCTCGATATTGCATTCCTTGATTACCAAATTCAATATAAGGATAAGTCGTTTTGTCTTTTACTTTTCTTCCATAATAGGGAGATACAAACCCCTCCGTTTGTGATGGTGTTTCTCTAGAAGGAATATTTTCTTGAGAATCTCTTTGTGTCGACTCTTCTTCTATTTTTGCAATGTAAAAATTTTTTTTATTCATCTCTAATCTCCTTCTTTGTCCATCATCGTTTCGATTTCATATATGCTATCTTCAATTTCTTTGTTTCTTTCTTTTTCTACATTAAACACACTTTTACTATAGACATTATTGGTCTCTTCGCCGACAATATCTAAAATCGTTAAAGCAAGTTTGTTGGAAGTGGCAGGGATGGTTGTGCCAAGCATAAATTTTTTCACCCAATAAACTGGATTAAAGACGTTTAAAACACTTGTTAGCACTTTTATCGCTCCAGGAATTTTTGTTTTATTTGCTGCTTTTACCGCCTTATTCGTGTCAATTTTCTTTTTTAAATCTATTATTTTTAAAATATAAGATATTCTGATTTGTTTGATTGCTTTTAGCACTTTTCCTTTAAACAAAGAATCAATCCGATCCGTTATATAATGATTTAATCTAATGATTTCTTCTAGACTTAACTCATAAATAGGATATTTTGAATCAGGATAATAAACTTTCGCAATTTCATTGATTAATGTCCAAGATATATCTTTTAAGGCATCGACCTTATCTTTTAGAGGCATGGAAGAATATTCTTCTTGGTATTCATTCTTTGAACTGAGAATAAGTTTTTGGATTTTTTCATCAATTTCTGGTATTGTTTTTTTTGATACAAATTCTTTTCTTGGACGCATGGCGTTTAAAATGATAAAAAGATAAATAACAAGGCACAAGACAAAACCAATGATTACTCCGGCAAGCAAAACACTAAAATTTTCAATATTTAATTTTTCCATTAACGTAGAGAAGAAATCTTTTAAATATGTAAAAATTGATAATACCATAGATTACTCCTCCCACAAAAAGAATCTATTTCATTTTACTACAAACAAGCCTTTTTTGCAAGAAACGAAGGGTTAATTTCTAGACAATTACCCAATCTTGTGATATGATAGGAAAAGAATAAAAAAGGAATATCATATGAACAAACCATATTTAATTGCTGTAGATTTAGACGGAACTTTAATTGCTAATTTCGATCATTATGATAAAAAGAGTGTCGAATATTTAAAAGAACTTGCGAAAGAACACTATGTAGTCATAGCAACAGGACGTCCTTACCGCTCTTCAATTTTCTATTATGATTTATTGCAACTGAAAACACCCATTGTAAATTATAATGGTGCACTTGTGCAAAACCCACACGATAGAGCTTTTCCCAAGACAATGATCACAATTGATCGCAACATTATTCGATCGCTTATCAGTGATAATGAAGATATCCTCATAAATGTATTTTGTGAAATTGAAGATGATATTTTCTTATGGCGAGAAACACAAGAAATCGTCCCATATCTTCATATATCAGGTGGGGTTTTAACTGTGGGTAATTTTGATTTGATTTTACACAAAGACCCCAATGGAGCAATTATCATTGCGAAATGTGGGAGCGAAGAACGTTTAAAAGCATACCTACAAAATAAATATCCCAATCAAGTCAATATTCGCTTTTGGTATAACGAAGATCTTGCCATCGCGGAAATTTACAATCCTCTTACATCAAAAGGAAATGCGATTGCTGAAATTGCCAAGTATTACTCAATTCCTCAACAGCGAATCATTGCCATTGGAGATGCTCATAATGATTTAGAGATGATTCAATATGCTCATATTGGTGTTGTCATGGGAGAAGGTCACCCTGATTTGGTATCAGTTGCCAAATATCACACATTGCCTTTATCAGAAAATGGAGTTTACCACTTTTTAAATGAATTTTTTAAAAAAATGTAACAGATTGATACATTCAATTTGTTACATTTTTATTTCACTTATAAATATTCATTTGTTTCAAAAACAAGGTTTGCGATAAATCCATAAATTTCATAAATTGCGTCACATTCATGTCATCTACCATCACTAATATTTCTACCATCTTGGAAACACTTCTTCCATCAGCACTAGATGCTTCAATTTTATAAAACACAATGTAGTGTTGAAAACTCATTTCCAAAGTTTGGCTTGTGCCAATAATTGGTGAATTAGAAGAATAAAATGAGGTAGCAATCGACCAATTGGTTAAATTAGAAGACATGGTACTCTTATAATTGATGGAAATCAATTCTGTACTGAAATCATCCCAAGAAATGACTAGATTTTCTCCTTCAGAAGCAACAATTGGTTCTGTATAAAGGGTCCCATTTACCTTGATATGGAAATCCCCTAGATAATCAAAGCTATCAACTTTGATGCTTTTTGAAACAGCAAAACCTTCTTCGTTCATTGCCACAACACGGTAATAATAACTTTTAGGAATCGATGGTAATGTAAATGATTGATAACAATTGTTGTTTTCCAATAAAATTGGATTGGATTCGCTGGTTATATCATGCCAAACAAGATCGTTTTCGGAATACTGCACTTTGTAGTTTACATCACTAGCAGAAATCTTATTCCACATGAATGTGATTTCTTCGTTTGTATATGCATCACCGCGATAAGTAAAGTTGAAAATATTTCCGATTCGTTTTGTAATCGTTAGTTCAGTTGTAGTACTTTGCACTTCTCCATAATCATTTTTCGCTTTCAAATGTACATAAATCTTCGATTCAGTGTTCAATGGAATTCGCGTTTGAAAATATCCACTACTTGAAGTAATGGGATAAGTGGTTAAATTTAACGCAGTAAAATTCTCATTGTCGTTAGAATAAAACACTTCATAACTAGGAGCTGTGCCATAAAGCGGATGAATTTCATCCCATCTCACATTTAAAAACCCATTAAAATAATTATTATCACTAAAATAAATATTTTCAAAAGGTTCTAAAGTTAACATGGTTGCACCTGGTGTTGCATTCACTCCATTTACTTGTGCGCTTTGCCCTAAAACATTGGTATGTGATAGTGGCTTTACTCCATAATTGTAAGTTGTCGTTGTTGGTATTTTATCAAAATAACTAACCACGTTACTTTCAAAATCATTGCCAATCACGTCTAAGACTTCATTTGGAGAATAAGTTAAAGCTTGATTGCTGCGATAAATAACATAGAATTTTGCATTTGCCATTTTATCAAAATCAAGACGATAACCAACTTCATTTTTGCTTAAAGCAAGATTAGAAACAGCAGATAAAGAATTTGTTTGATAAGTTCTAATTTCTGGTAAAACGGCTTGGTTGTTCCACATGTACTGTTTGATTCTGTTTAAATTGTTATAAAAAACACCGGATTTTGTTAAGTAGGCAGATTGTACTTGAGAAAAACTAAATACGCAGTGCCCTTTTATTTCTTCATATTGACTAGCATACTGTACTTGGTTGGCAGCTTCATTGACGTTGGTGTTCCAAGAACCGCGATTTGCTTCAATTGCTTGGTACAACCCCATTCCTGAATACAAATTAACTTTTTTGTTTTTTACAGCCTTAACCCACCAATCCATAACATCAGCATAAGCTGCAGCGGTGTCCTCAAAAGACCAATAACTTTGGGGAAGAATATAATCGATCCATTCGTTATCAATCCATTTTTTTGTATCACAATATAAATAATCACCATAATGTTCGAAACCAACAGTATTCGATCCGACTGGAGAAAGCAAAGACCCGTTGGCATCATAAGTTGCCGATGCAGAATAAGAACCATTTCGGTAAATACCGGTTGGTGAAATACCTATTTGAACAAATCTTTGATTGGCTAAGTTGTAATCACGCATTCTTGTGGATAAGGCTTGAATAAACAAATCGACTTGTTGACGACGAAAATCAGCAATTGAAAGGCCACTTAAATTATATTTTGCCCTTGTTGCCGAATCATCGACACCGGAAATATAAAAATAATCATCAAAATGAATGGCATCTACATCATAATTCTCAATGATTTCCATACATGTATCAACAATAAATTTTCTTACCATAACTTCTCCAGGATTCAAAATGACTCCTGAAGTTCCTTTTAATATATAATTAGGATTTGATGCAATGTTATAGGAAGGAAAAGTTTTTGCATAATCTTCAATAGACATTCCTAATGTGCTAGAACCCAAACGATATGGATTCAGCCAAGCATGAAACTCAATTCCACGTTTATGACATTCGGCAATCGTCCATGCAATCGGATCAAATTCATCAAAATTAACATTTCGAAATGTAGAAGCCAATGGATTCAAACTCGATTTGTACATCGCATCATTGTTCATACGCATATGAAAAATCATTGCATTCATGTTAAAGAATTCTAGCGTATCAAAAACAACAAACATTTGTTTCTTAAATTGTGATACACTACCAAATGAAGTTAAATCACCAACCAAAGGACTAATCCATACAGCCCTAAAATCAGAATTTTGCGGAATATAAGTGGATGGCATTTTTACCTCAATTGATGTGGAACGGTAAGTGACATTTCCAATTCCACTTCCTTTGGGAATAGAAATCAAATCAACGGCTTTGATTCCCATAGACCCAACAATCAAGAAAAGATTTATCATCACTAATAATAATACAATAAATTTTTTTACAACTTTCATTTTGCTACTCCCTTTATATATCGATTATAGCATTTTTTGTTTCTTAAGTAAATAAAAAGGGAAACTTAATTCCCTGTTTATTCTTCCTTTAGTTTAGACAAAATGCTCCGATATTCATATCCTTTGTTCATCAAAGAACGAATTATTTTTTGTTTTCGCTCTGCTTCGCTTGTATTCATATAACGCCTTTGCAATTTCTCAATTTCAACCATTAATGTTTCTTCACTATTGTCATTCAAAGAGGCTTTTGCTAAGTGATCCATAATCAAAGAAGAATGAAAGCCATCGCCTAACAGTTTTGCATAAAGCAAATCTTTTTGACGTTTGATTGGTAAATCATCATTTTTCCTTATCATTTTATCGATGATGTTTTTGATGATTTCTATTTCTATTGTTTCATCATATTTTGAAAGGACTTCCTTGATGACATCTTCAGAAACACCTTTTTGTTTCAATTTTTGAGAAACAACTTTCGGCCCCTTTTGATGCCTCATCTCATAATCAAGTACTTCTTGTGCAAAATTTTCGTCATTTAAATAGCCCAAAGAAGAAATTTTATCAATCACTTGCGTTTGATGATTGATATTGTCAGATTTTTCTTTTAAGTATTGTTCGACTTCGTTTCGCGAGCGAGATTGATAACTGATGAATTTAATCGCTTTTTGATATAAATCAATCATTTGATTGTCATCAATGATCGTTTCAAAATCTGCTTTTAAAAAAACTTTGTCTTTAAAAATATAATACTTCATAATGGTATCTTCAAAGAAAACATAATTGTTTTCATTGGTTATAACTTCATATTTATTCTTTTTTCGTTTTAAACCAATGATCTTAATTTCATTTTCCATATGAGAATCCTTCACCACGCACTTCACTGGCACGAACAGAATAATAAAAGGCCTGTGGATCATACGTTTCAATGATTGCTCTTAAGCGATAGTATTCAGAAATGGAAAGCACAACAACCAACATTTCTCTATCTTGTTTCGAATACTCACCAATAACACGAATACTTGTAACGCCGCGTTCAAATTTTTCTAACAAATCTTTTTTAATGGCATCGCTTTTTTTCGAAATAATGTAGACGGCTCGTTTGTTGATACCAGTAAACACCACAGAATCAATAACAACACCACAAAGATAAGTAAATACAACAGCATATAATGCCAATTCCACATCAATCACTTGAAATAAAAGCCCAGCTAATATGACTGCACCATCAAGAATATATAAGGATGTAGAAAGGGGAACATGAAAGTATTTCAACAATATTTTTTGCCCCACTTCGGTGCCACCTGTTGTCCCACCAAATTTTACAACAATTCCTAAGCCAAATCCCATAATAATCGAAGAAAACAAAATGATTAAAATCATATCTAGGGTCTGTTCTGATAAATCAATTTTAGAAATTTGGTAAATCCAATCAAAGAACTTAACAAAAGCCGGGTAGGCAAGTGAACCATAAACTGTTTTAATAAAAAACTCTTTCCCAAGCAAAAAAAGACCAAGGGCAAGCAATACCACATTAAGCAATAAAATAACCAACGAAGGATCAATTTGAAATAAATTGTTTAAAATAACCCCAATACCAGATCCACCACCAATGACAATAGTATTCACATTTAAGAAAAAACTAAAAGCGAAAGCGGAAATCGCCACACCAAGAGTAATAAACATAACTTCTATTACTCTTTTTTTAATTTGTTTAAGGTGTAATTTATTGGGTTTATTCATGTTTTACCTCACATTATATTCCGACTTCAGATAGGCATTAATAAAATCATCAATATCACCATCCATAACTGACGCAACATTTCCCACTTCGTAATCTGTTCTGTGATCTTTGATTAATGAATAAGGATGGAACACATAAGAGCGAATTTGACTACCGAATGTGTTTTCGGAAACTTGACCAGAAATGGCTCTAATTTTCTTTTCTTGTTCTTCTTGTTCAAGCAAATATAACTTTGATTTCAACAAATTCATTGCTTTTTCTCGATTTTGAATTTGGCTACGATCTGTTTGACAAGTAACAACAATTCCTGTTTTCAAATGAGTGATGCGAACAGCAGAATCAGTTTTATTAACATGCTGGCCGCCAGCTCCACTGGAACGATATGTATCAATGCGTATATCTTCAGGACGAATTTCAATATTCACTTCTTCTTCAATCGATGGAATAACATTGCAAGCACAAAAAGAAGTGTGTCTTCGAGAATTGGAATCAAATGGAGAAATTCTGACCAAACGATGTACTCCTTGTTCTCCTTTTAAGTAACCATAAGCATTGGTTCCAGAAATAGAAAATGTGACACTTTTGATACCAGCTTCTTCTCCATCTTGATAATCGATGACTTCAAAAGAAAAATCATGACGTTCAGCATACCTTCGATACATTCTAAATAATATCTCTGTCCAATCTTGCGATTCCGTACCACCAGCACCTGGGTGCAATTCTAAAATGGCATCACAATGATCATACTCTTTTGAAAGCAACATTTTGATTTCAAAATTAGCCAACGATTTCGTAATTTTTTTTACTAATTCTACAATATCAAGTGACAAATCATCGCCACCTTTATGAATCTCAAAATATACTTCTAATTCTTCTAAATAATTCATTAGCAATGTATGCGTTTCAATGATTTCTTTTTTTTCTTTGAAACGCTTTAAAACCTTTTGAGCGCTGTTCATGTCGTTATAAAAATTGGCATCTTTCATTAACTCTTCGTCATTTTTGACCATTTTTTTGATTTCATCAATTTTTATGGCTTTGGATAACTCTGTTATTCTTGTAGAGAAATCTTCAATAGATTTGGAAATTTCATAATTTTCCATAATGATTACTCACGTCCACAGCAATTCTTATATTTTTTCCCTGAACCACAAGGGCAAAGATCGTTTCTACCTACTTTTGAGGATTTTACAGGAGCACGTTTTCTCGAATCATCTTCTTTCCCTGATGAGGTCCCAGTGGGCTTAATGACATCTTCACGTTGCAAGTTATCACGAATCTGGGCACGATTAACATATTTCGTAGCATCATCTTCAATAGAAGAAATCATAGTTTCAAACTTTTGGAAACCAACTTCTTTATACTCTCGTAAAGGATTAATTTGTGCATAGGCTTGCAAACGAACTGCTTGCCTTAATTCACTCATCGCATCAATATGATCCATCCAATAAGTATCCACAACACGTAATAAAATAACTTTTAAGAATTCCTTATATATTTCTTCAGGGAATTGTTCTTGTTTGTCTTTTAATAAACGTTCACAATATTGATTGAACAAATCCAAAGCAGCGCTTGGATCTAGATTCTCAAAATCTTGTACTTTGCATAGGCCAATAGGAAAATACACGCCATCTAATTCTTTGATCAAACGTTTTGCATCAACCAAAGGACGTTTGTCTTCTGTTAGACATCCATTGATGATTTTTGACCCTGTATTGTACATCATTTGGCGAATCAATGAAGTAATATCATCCAAAAATAGAATTTGTGATCGTTGTTTATAAATGATTTCTCTTTGTTGACGAAGAACTTCATCATATTCTAATACTGTTTTACGGCTATCAAAGTTGTTTCCTTCAATCTTCCTTTGTGCACTTTCTACAAAGTTAGAAAACATTTTCGATTCAAGTGGCATTTCTTCGCCACCTTTTTGATTAACAATCATAGATAACATCGATTTAAAGCGTTCACTACCAAATCGTCGCATCAAATCATCTTCTGCTGATAAGTAGAAGCGAGAATAGCCAGGATCGCCTTGACGTCCAGAACGTCCACGCAACTGATTATCAATACGACGTGCTTCATGTCGTTCTGTTCCAATCACTGCCAACCCACCCAGTTCAATTACTCCTGGGCCAAGTTTGATATCGGTACCACGACCTGCCATGTTTGTTGCAATGGTAATTGCACCTTTTTCTCCAGCATGCAAAACAATTTCTGCTTCACGTTCATGTTGTTTGGCATTTAATACGTTGTGAGGAACACCACGCTTTTTCAATAACTCAGAAAGCAATTCCGATGTTTCAATCGAAATAGTACCAACCAAAACAGGCTGCCCTTTTTGGTAACGCTCTTTGATATCATTGGCAATGGCATTGAATTTTGCATTCATTGTTAAAAACATCAAGTCTTTTTCGTCAAGACGTATGACCGGTTCATTGGTAGGAATTTCAATGACAAACATATTATAAATATTTCGGAACTCTTCTTCTTCGGTTTTAGCTGTTCCTGTCATACCGGCTAATTTTTTATACATTCGAAAATAATTTTGGAATGTAATCGTCGCTACTGTTCTTGTTTCTTTTTTTATGTCAACATTTTCTTTGGCTTCAATTGCTTGATGTAATCCTTCAGAATATTGACGGCCATGCATTAAACGTCCAGTAAATGGATCAACAATAATGACTTTGCCTTCTGAAACAACATAATCAATATCACGAACCATAATATAATTCGCTCTTAAGGCATTATTGATATGATGCAGTAGTCCAACATATTTTAAATCATATAAATTTTCAATTCCAAAAAACTTCTCAGCTTTTCCCATTCCTTTTTCAGTTAAGATGACATGTCGTGTTTTAATATCAATCTCATAATCATCTTCATTCTTTAAAGTACGAACAAGCATATTGGCTTGTTTGTATAAATTCGCTGTATTCTTTGGAGCACCAGAAATAATCAATGGAGTTCTTGCTTCATCAATTAAGATTGAGTCAACCTCATCAATAATTGCAAAATTTAATGGTCTTTGGACCATTTGCTCTTTATAAATGACCATGTGATCACGCAAATAATCAAAACCCAATTCATTATTTGTGGAATAAGTAATATCACATGCGTATTGTGATTTCTTTTCTTCTGGTGTTAATTCACGAAGGTTTAGACCTACAGTCAAACCCATCCATTTAAATAGTTCACCCATTTCAGTGGCATCACGAGAAGCCAAATATTCATTGACAGTAACGATATGCACACCATTACCAGGTAGCGCATTTAAATAAGCAACTAGAGTTGAAGTTAATGTTTTTCCTTCCCCTGTTTTCATTTCCGCAATATTTCCACCATGCAGTGCCAATGCACCCATTAATTGCACTTTAAATGGAGTCATCTTCAATACACGAGTAGATGCTTCGCGCACTGTTGCATAAGCATCAATTAAAATATCTTCTAAAGCACTGCCTTGTTGTAACTTTTCACGAAAATAAGGGGTTTTTGCTTTGAGTTCCTCATCACTCAAAGCCGAGTATTGGGATGCTAAAGCATCAATTTGATCAGCAACTTTTCTAATCTTTTTTAACTCTTTATATCCAACATCAAATAAACTTTTAAACACAGAAATACTTCCCTTCTTAAATTATCTTTAAATAATAATACCATTTTTTACCTATTTTTACAAGTTATTTAAATAGTAAAAGGTGAAACAATCGTTTCACCTAATTATGATTTCGTTAGATAACGAGCCAAGCCAATGCCAAGAAAGCAAAAGATAAATTTGCAAAACTTAGATTAGAACAAGAACTCCTTACTTGTTCATATTCTGCTTTTACAACCATGTTTTCGGTAATGGATGAAAATTCACGGTCCCAACCCTTGAATGTATAATTCTTTTCTTCGGTATTGGTAGGTGCCAAAGCAGGTTTTTGCCATTCGACTATTTCCGTCTTTAATTCCTTATTGTTTAGACCAACAAAGATAACTGTATAGCTATTAATCGTGTATTGTGCTGAAACAATGACGTCTTCATTGATGTTGCTAAAATCTGATAAACTCCATGTTGGAGGAATTTGATCATATCCTACTTTAGCAGGAATCAAAGGCACACCAAACGATCCTTTTGCGTCATTGACAATCAAAACCACTTCTTCGTCGATGACAAATGTAATTTGGTAAGCATCATCAAAAATTGGTTTGATGATTAAATCTGCTTCAACATCGGTAAACGCAATGTCCCAGCCAACAAAATGTTCATCTTCAATCACTGGTGCAGTAGCATTTTGCCCATAAGAAACGACTTCATTTTTTAAGGCCAACCCATCACGACCCAAAAATAACACAGTATACTGATATGGTGTAAATGAAGCATTCACAACCAAATTTGTTTTTATGTTTTCAAGGTTTTTATCCCATCCATCAAAAGTATGGCCTTCTTTGATCGGATCATTGATTACGGCATTGCCACCATATGGAACTTGTTGTGTTGATAATATGGTGCTTCCGTCTTGAAATGTTACTTGCAACATTTTAATGGCATATTGCGCTTTGATTTCCATATTTTCGGTAACATTTAAATATTCTTTATCCCAACCCACAAAGTCATATCCGATGCGATTTGGAGTGGTTGGTGGCACGGCATTGAAGCCATTTGGAAGATATTGTGTTTTTAAAATGGTATCATCAAAATCTAAAAATACTACTTTAAAAGATTCAGAACTAATGGTTGATGTTGCTCCTAATCCCAAAGTGTTCGTAAGAGATATAGGTTTGACACCATAAACCAATTGTCCAGTATTGTTGGTATCCAAATAGCTAACGGTGGATAGATCATCACTAGAACCAACAACAGCAACAAGTTCATCATTTGTGAAAGTGATCTCTTCAACTCCACGATATATCGCATAGAATTTTGCTTGATTAACTTTAGAAAATTCAACTTGATAACCATTTTCACTTGCAACAACAACAACGTTTCCAACACTAGGTAAGGAAATGGCGTCATAAGTGCGAATTTCAGGAATGAGTGCCGGTTTGGTCCAGTTGTTTTCCTTCACTTTTTTCATATTTTCTAAATAGCGTCCTGGAATATTATCATATGCCGATTCTATATGTTTATAACTAAACAAGCAATGGCCTTGCACTTCAGGAAGGGTATTACAATAGTCGATTTGTTTCGAAGCTTCTTGTAAATCGGTTACCCAAGAATAGGTGTTGGAAGACCCAGCCATGTAAATGCCCATACCTGAGTATAAATTGACATCTTTGAATTTTACAACTTGTGCCCACCATGACATTACTTTGATAAATCCCGCAACAGGGTGCGAAAAGCCCCAATAACTTTGAGGAATGATGTAATCAATCCATTCATTGTCAATCCATTTTTTTGTATCACAATATAAATAATCACCATAATGTTCAAATCCACCAGTTTCTGAACCCACAGGTGTTACAAGATTTCCATTAGAATCATATACAAATTCAATGCTTGGGCCAGCATTGCGATAGATACCTGTTGGTGCAACCCCTAGTTGAACCAAACGATTGTTGGCAATATTATATGCACGCATTGTTTGTGATAATTTTTCAATAAATAAATCTACTTGTTTGCGGCGAAAATCGCCAACACTCAGCCGTTCTTGATTATATTTTTGTCTTGTATGCGTATCATCAATCCCACTAGCATAAAAGTAATCATCAAAATGAATGGCATCCACATCATAACGCTCAATGACTTCCATACATGTATTTACAACAAAATCTCTAACTGCTGGTTCTCCTGGATTTAAAATAATCCCGTTTGAGGTTTTTAATAAATTCTCACTATTTGAAGCAACATTATAAATAGGTTGATTCGCTGCATATTCGGCAGTTGTTCCACTAAAAGTAGTTGAGCATCGATAAGGATTTAACCAAGCATGAAATTCCATCCCTCGTTTATGACACTCTTCAATAATCCAAGTAATCGGATCCCAAACATCAAAATCAACATTACGATAATAACTAGCCACTGGATTTAGTGATGACTTATACAAAGCATTGTTGTGTGTGCGAATATGAAAAACCATTACATTCATATTGTAGTATTCCATAACCGAAAACACCTTGTTCATCTCTGCTTTATATTGCGTCACATTAGAAAAGGAAGCAATATCTCCAGTCAAGGTTGTAACCCAAACAGCACGAAAATCGCTATTTTGATTGATTGGTTTTGCTTCGATTAATTGTTCTCCATTTTCGTATTGGATACCAAAATCAATCGTTTCATGCCTTAATAAACCATAAATACCAAGACACATGACTAAGGTTATAACGATATTAAAAATTCTTTTCATTTTATCTATTCCTTTTAAAAAACTAAAATCATTATAACATGAATCAATGATATTCCCAAACCCTTTTTATAAAAAATAGCGACACTGTCGCTATTTTATCGTCTACGGAAAATCCAAAATCCACCACTTCTTCCACCGCCCCCCGATCTTCTAATAAAAGCTCCACTTCCAATCAAGAAGAAAAGAGCAACAGGAACAATCGTTAAAATCTTGTCCCAAAAAGAAGAATAGGGTGACAAAAGAAAAATGAGCCAACTCATTGAGGCCATAGTCAAGTCATCATCGGTGCTGACATAGTTTTCTTTGGCTTCAATAAAGACATCTAAATCGGTTTCATCCCATTCCCAGAACAAATCGTATGCTTCATCGTATATGAATGCTTTCAGTTCATATAACAAAAACATAACCCGTACATCCAAGTCATCTGAGTAAGAACCAAAAAGAATAGATTCTTTAAAATTTTCTTGAACATCTGGAGTTAAATAAATTTCCATTTGTCTGCCAGGAATAATGTATGCATCATAAAAATTTAAATTAGTGATTCCATCTTCCACTGATTCTAAAAAAAACATTGGAACTAGAACACCCATATTATTCTTACCAATTCGCCATTGATTAAAGAGAGCATCCAAATTATAAGAAAAGACTTCTTCTTCATTTTGTACAACAAAAGTCGCAAAAACAATTTGCGTCCCGCCATTTTCTTCAAAGTCTTTTGTATATTCATACATGTTTTCGGCTTCAAATAAAATATTATCTCGCGTTAGGGGATGAAGAGCATTTGCGAAATCATTGACATAATATTCTTTGGTTGGTCTTGGATATTCACTCTTGGTACATCCAACTAAAACAATCAGTAAACCTAATAAAATAAAAACAAATTGTTTGATTTTCAAAACATCAGTTTGTGAAGTTGATTTGTGGAATTTCATCAGCGCCATCATTCATCTTCCAATAAGGTTTACTGTTTTCAAAACCGAACATTGAAGCAAAAATAATTTTTGGGAAATTTCGAACACTTTTGTTGTAATCAGCAACTGACTCATTATATTCCCAACGCGAGTAAGCAATCGCAGATTCCATGCCACTTATGTTTTGCATTAAGTTAATAAAACCTTCACCAGCATAGATGTTTTCAGGGTTTGATTCCATAACCACCAAAAGTTGTCTAATAGCCAGTGCTTCAGCCGCATCCGCTTCAATCATACCATCTAAATCATTTGAATCTACAGCAGCACTATATGCAGCACGAGCAGCTGTAATCATATCATAAATGTTTTCAGCATGTTCTTGCAAACCAACAACCGTTGGCACTAGTTGCTCAATCAAAGCTTGTCTTTGATTCAAGCGTGAAACAACTTGGCTTGATTTTAAGCTAACATCTTCGTCAACTGTAACAAGCGAATTGTAGCTTCCAATCGAAATAGACCCTAAAATGATGACAACCAAGACCGAAATTGCAATTGTAATTAATAAACCTCTTCTCATATATCCTCCTCTGAATATACCTTCATTTTCAAAAAAAAACCGTTTCAGCAAAGTGAAACGGTAAGTGCGTTAGCACAGCAAATTTTCATCTTAATAAGATCAAAATTCCATTTATTCAATTAGTAATGCGTCTCAATAATACCATAATCACTATCTTCACGAAGATAAACGACTGAAACGCGATTTGTTTCAATGTTTAAAAAAACATAAAAATCATGTCCGAGCATTTCCATTTGTAAAACGGCTTCATCAGGAGTCATCGCTTTTAAATCAACTTGCTTTGACTTCACAAGATTGGTAGCTTTTATTTCTGTTTTCATCTTCTCTATATCAAAATCACTTTGAGAAGCATAGAATTGTGACACGCCTTCACGACGTTTCATTGATTTATAAATTTTGGATTTGTGTTTGCGTATTTGTGTTTCTAACTTGTCGATGGCCAAATCGATAGCCCCATATACTGTTTGGTCTTTTACCTCAGCACGCAAAATAACGTTCTTTGTTGGAATCGTGATTTCGACTTCCTGATAACTATCATAAACCTTACACAAAACATTGGCTTCAAGATCTTCACGAGAACTGAAGTACTGTTCGAGTTTTTGCAGTTTTTCGGTTGCATATTGACGAATAGCATCCGACGGCTCAAATTTGTTTTTGCCACGTACAATTACCTTCATTAAATCATCTCCTTTGCTTTAGGTTACGATTAAATTATATCATATAAAAAAAAGATATGCAAAAAAAATAATTTTTGTTTATAAAGTGATGATTTGAACATGAAATCCATGATCCATTATTTGCGAAAAAATATCATAAAATTGATTCAAAATCAAATTTTCTACAAAAAGTAAAAATATTTTGTCTTGATACATGATGGCATCCTTCAACAATATTCTAAGTTTCTTAGAATGTGAAAGGAAATAATCATTTTTTTCTTTTAATAGTTGACACCCAGAAAACACATGATAAATTCCAATTGTTTGATTGCCAATCGTAAAATGTTCATCTCTGATATAATGCTTGCATTTCTCACATGAAGAAATTTCCCATAAATTTAATAAAGTCCTTTTTTGATTACAATCCATAAAATCACCCATTAATATATTATTGGAAACTTGATAATTTTCTTTAAAAAAAGCAAACCGATTGGTTTGCTTAAATAACGATATTAACTATTTTCTTAGACACAATAATAATTTTTTTAATTGGCGTATTAGATAAAAAGTTTAAAACTTTTTCGCTTTGTAAAGCCAACGCTTTCATTTCATCATCACTAACTGAGGTATCAGCCATGATTTTATCACGCATCTTACCATTTACAGATACAACAAATGTAACTGTATCTTCTAGAGTCTTGGTCTCATCATACATTGGCCATTCACTATTTGCTAGTGAATCTCTCCCATTGAGCACTTGCTCATTTAACTCTTCAGTAATATGAGGAGCAATTGGGTTCAACAGCTTTAAAAATCCTTCTAAAAACTCTAAAGGTATGTTCGGATTTTTGTAACACTCATTCATAAAAATCATCATTTGACTAATAGCGGTATTAAAACGCAAATTTGTATAATCTTCTGTCACTTTTTTTACAGTCTGATGATACAATTTCTCTAAAGTCATATTGGAAGCATCAAAATTGGCAATTTCGGTATAGAAGCGATAAACACGTTCTAAAAATCTTCTTGGTCCTTCAACACCAGTAGTTGACCATGGTTTCACGGCTTCAAGAGGTCCCATGAACATTTCGTACAATCTTAGGGTGTCAGCTCCGTACTCTTTTACAATATCATCAGGATTGATAACATTTCCTCGAGACTTAGACATCTTTTCGCCATCTTCCCCCAATATCATACCTTGATTAAATAACTTTTGATATGGTTCTGGAGTTTTCACAATTCCGGCATCATATAAAACTTGATGCCAAAAACGAGAATAAAGCAAATGTAAAACAGCATGTTCTGTTCCACCAATATAAAGATCAACTGGCAACCAATAATTCACTAATTCTTGAACTTCTGGTCTCGATAAATCTAAAAACTCATTTTCATTTCTTAAAATATAACCGATATAATACCAACAACTTCCTGCCCATTGTGGCA
>CAZYFI010000012.1:0-29140 GCA_964646985.1 uncultured Bacteroidales bacterium | reverse complement strand
AGAAGGATTGTCACATTTTAAATCTATCATCTCGTTCATGTGGTCAAGAAACATTGCTTGATGTTCTTCATTGGCCATTGCCAACCTCACATATTCCTCTAACTTAGTAAGCGAATATAACATAACTTTTTGAGTGCTATTTAATGGAGAAATCGCTTCATTACGAAATACTCCTGACTTGATGGATTGGGAAACATCTGGTAAACCAACAATGTTTTGACTTGCAAAAAAGGCAATTCCATCAGCAATACTTGTAGCAACAAATTCATCGTGATTGATTTCTAATGAATAACCATAATAAATAGGGGCAATCCCCGAAGACAAAAAAGCAAGATTCTTAATTTGATTCATAATAGCAAGAGAATCTCTTTTAATTGCATCAGCACTTCCTGTATATATCATTGGGCAAAGTAAATCAATATAACCTTTCTCTACCCATGTTTTCCAATCTTGCATATATGTTGCTTTCGCATAAGAAATGCTAGAAACAACATCTGCAGAAATAATGATGTTGGGATTCTTCATTCTAAGTGCCTGAGAAAATTCTTTCACCGCGTTGGTTACATTTTCTTGTCTCCACTCATTCCACATCTCTAGATACGTGTTTTGTTTGATTAAAGTACGAACATCTCCAGTTAAATTGTAAGCTTCTTTAAACCGATTTTCTGGAAATTCTCCATACCCACTATCCCTAATTGGAGTTTGAGAATAATTATTATCATAGTAGCGAATATAATCTAATTGAATTCCAGCAAAATCATATTTCTCAATCATTTCAGAAAATAAATTTGTGATGTAGGCAATCACTTCAGGATTAGATGGATCCAAATAATAACTACCACCATAGGTGTTTGGATGGAGTGTTAATCCTTGATAGTCTTCAAGTAACCATTCATCTAAAATGGATGCCGCTTTATAGGTCCCATTGCCTGCATTGAACGTATGACACCAAGCATGAACATCAATCCCAAGTTTTTTACTTTCGCCAATTAAAGCTGCAATGTAATCGTTTTGATATTCTTCACCATAGGTAAAGGTTGCTACCTGAGGATGTGTATTAATGATTTCAGAACGATAACTCACATATCCGTTCCACAACGTTTCTACAAAAATCGTATTAAACCCTAAATTTTTGACTTCTTGTACAAATGCTTTTAAATTTTCAAGATTGTTTTCCTTGATTCCCGCAGCATTTGGACGGTGCCAAAGAGCTCTAATTTCTGTATGAGAGGAATAAGAGGTGAGATATTTAATCGATAACGTTTTCGTTTCAATGTCTTTTGCAATCTGCTTGACTTGATCTACTTCACTTGCTGTTGGATTGCTTTTGTTAGCAATTCCATCAATCAATAAGCAATCATTCTCTATCTGATTTAAGATTTCTTTGACTATCGCTTCATCAAAAGCATATCCAAACTTTAATGCTTGTTCATAATATGTTTGAGAAGTTTGGTAGAATCGATGTGCTAAAAACTGTGGGCCTTTCAAAGAATCACGAGTAATAACAATTCTATTTGTTTGCCAGTCAATGCTCACTTGATCGCCAACTTGAACATTCAAAAGTAGCGTTTTTTTCGTTCCATGTCCAGAAATGATATAGCCGCCTTCTTCCATCGTGGCATTCGTGTCACAATCAATGACAAAATTGTCTTTGCTTACAGCAATTTCATAACCCCATTGATTGGCGGGGGATTTTAATGATGCTTGATAACTATAATAAACCAAGTAATTTTCATAGCGAATGATATCTTTGCCATTAAGATAATCATCAACAATGGTCGATTGTTCTGCAGAAACGATGACGCTAGACATCATTGCAGCGGTTAATAAAATCATGATTAATTTCCTCATTTTTCCAAATCCTTTTTTTCTTCATTATAACATGATACTTTTCACTTGTATATACAAATCAAAAAAAGTGCCAAAATTGGCACTTATTAACAAGAAAATTGATGAGAGAAGTTGACTTGTTCTGCGTTAAAAAACGAGCGAGTGAATAGAATCGCGCGACCATTTGCAAGGCGGGTAACACTACTACAAAACAGTGCTGGTTCGCCTTCGGGAATTTGTAGCACTTCAGAAGCACGACCACTTAATTTAATCGCTTCAATATTCAGAACACATGAATTCAAATTCCAATGCAATTGTTCTTTCGCATATTGATAAAAAGATCCTTTAAATATGCTTTCACTTAAATTAGAAATCAAATTTGCTGGTAAATATAAACGCTCAAATAACAAAGGAATGTTATGATGGGCAACAACTCTTTCTACATAATATACAGCATCCCCAATTTTTAATTGCAAACGCAAAGCTTGCAATTCATCAGCTTCTCTTTTCTCAAACAATAAAACAGTGGTAATTAAATCATCATTATTGAGTTTTTCGTTTGAGAAAGAAAAATAAGGTTTATCAGCAAAATCAACATTCTTTTTGTTATATGTAACAAAGGTTCCGCGTCCTTTATGGCGATATAACAATCCATCTACCATTAAATTATTGATGGCTTGTTTAACGGTCATTCTCGTCACTTTGTATTTCGCAGCCAATTCGACCTCACTAGGAATACTATCTCCGTGCTTGCATATTCCTTCCACAATTAAATGACGCAAATCATTTTCAATCACTTGGTAAAGATGAACTTTTGCATCTTTTTCTTTTTGCTTCAACTTAATTTCATATAAAACAAAAGTATTCGTGATATCGCTAAATCCCGATGCTTTAAAATAGTCAATAAAGTTTGTCCAATCAACCATGACATCAGAACAACCTAATTGAAACAAATAATAAATGGCTTGTTTCACAATATTATTAGCAAGCTCAGTTCCCTTTTTTTCTGGAAAGATACCAACTGTAGTGATTCCTCCAAGCATTGGATACAAAGGATACCAACTAACACTATTGGCAATTTTTAAATAATTAGGGGTATTAATCCTAACATAACCAACGACATTTTGATTTTCTTTGGCGACAAAAAAGGATTGAGGTTCACATTGATGCAAATCATAGTACCAGCGAGAGGGAAATAATTTGTTAATTTGTTTTAATAATTCATCACGTTCTGATTCTGTTTTTAATATAGAATACTCATATTCGTCTGATACCAAAACTGGTGGTTTTTTACAAACTAAATTATAGTTTTTATAGGCAATATTAAAACGATGTTCTTTAAAAAAACGATGAGTGAATTCATTGTTATCTAAAAAAACACCAGAAAACAAACAATCATTATCCCCACCAACATATAATTTGTTTTTTCCTTGTTCCATACAAATGCGTTTGACATCACTAACCAAAATAAATCCATATCCGCGATTGCGAAATTTAGGATTGACAAACAAAAAAGAAATATAAGCATAGTCTTGTAATTTTTTATCTTTGATGTGATTGAATTTTAAAATGACGCTACCAATGTATTCTTGCTTTTCATAGATAGAGTAGGATCCTTCAGCAACCACTTCATTTGATTCAAGAATTCTTTCTTTAAACAAGCGTTCTGTAATTGGGTAATTACTTTGAAACTCATCGTTCCAACATCTTAGAATATCGCTATATGATTCTTTTATGTTCTTTCTATTCATTTAAAACACTCCACAAATGATTTCGTAATTTCAGATGGTCGTGTGATCGCTGTTCCAATTACAACAGAGTAAGGCTTTTTCTTTAATATCTTTTTTAAATCTTGAATGTTTCTAATTCTTCCTTCAGCAATGATTGGAACATTTAACTTTTTCACACATTTTGCAACCAATTTTATATCGGGTCCACTTTGCTTTTTAGAATAACTAGTATATCCCGACAACGTAGTGGAGATCAAATCAGCTCCTGCTTGTTGTGCTAATAATGCTTCTTCAAAGGTAGAAATATCAGCCATGGCCAAACGATTTTCGGAATGGATCATAGAAATAAGTTTTGATAAGGTATTGCCACTTGGGCGTTCTCTTGTGGTTCCATCTAGAGCAATGATTTCACAATCCGTCGTAAGCAATTGTTGGACTTCATGCTTTGTTGGCGTAATATAAACCAAAGAATCAGGATAAGTTTTCTTAATCAAACCAATGACAATTGCATCATTCATGGACTTAATTGCTTTGATATCTGTTACTCCTTCGGCTCGAATCGCTTTTGCACCACCTAATAAAGCCGATGCTGCCATTTTGGCCATAATCATTGGGTCTTTTAATGGTTCGTTTTCTTTGGCTTGACAGGAAACAATTAATTCATTTTTCAATTGTTCAATCATCATCATACTAATCATTTGGCCAGCGTTTGAATTCAAAAACGCGATACCATTCTCCGCCTCTTCGTTTTGCAATAAATGCTTTATACTCTTCTTCTGTTAATAGCTTTTTGGAAGCAACCAAATAATCCAAAATTTTACCGCCAGAGAATTTTATATTCTCAAGAAAGGCCAGTAACTCTAGTTTATCTATTTTTCCTTCTATGATTTTTTTGACTATTTTTTCTTCTTCAATCACGCGAAGAAGCCATGGTTCTAACTCTTCAATAATTGGATCTTTGATCAAAAGCATTTGCTTTGCACTTGTTACAACAGGTTTTAAATATTCTAATATCGCTTTGTAGTTGTTTGCATCTACCATTTGCTTTTCCCATGCTAAGTTACCATGCGATAACACATTGGGATAATTATAATCAAAATACGCTTTTCCCGCTTCAGCAAATTCGCTGCTTACGCTATTTAAAGCAATTTGAAATGATTTATCATAATCATAGCGTTGTGAGTTCCAAGCATAGTGAGCCATTGTAATCATTCCAATTTTAGAAATATGATAATGCAAACTTGGATTAATAAAATATCCATCAACATAATTTCCTAAATTAGTAGCTCTATTTTTAATCGGTGCAATAAATTCTCTAACTCCATATGTAAAATCACTAACAGGAAAATTGTCCCAAATAAAGATTGGTTTATCAAAGGCTTCTGTTGTACATTTCGCATCTTGCTCTGTAATTGCTTCGGCACAAACACGGTCTCCAGTCCAAAAAACAACAATTTCATCATCCAAATAATCTTTTAAATCTTGGCGATATTCTGTCGCGCCGATTTGATGATATTCCGTAGGGCACATGACAAAAATTGGATCCACAACGTTTTCTTGGAGAAATGAAAAAACCTTATTGCATATATGTGCGTGAGCAATCCCTGGGCGCTTAAATATTTTAAGATTATCGCCTTTTAATTGATAATCAATATCATCTAAAAACAATCCAAAGTGACTCACGCCTACATCAATCATTTGTCTTAATTTCAAAAACAATCGTTCAAAATCGTCATCACCAACATAGCGAAATCCTTCTTCAGGTTTTTTCGCATGGCCGGGAGAAATGCAATAATAAAAATCAATATCATGATTTTCACATTTTTCTTTAATTGCTATCAGTTGATCAAATTGTTCTTGTGGATAGGGTTCATACCATTTTTCACGATGATATACATCTGTTTTTGGGGCATACATAAAGGCGTTCAATCGATATTTAGCCATGAAGTCAGCCATTTCTAAGTGTTCCGACAAGGTCCACGGCTCACCATAATATCCTTCTACAATCCCTCGGACAACAAATGATGGTTCGTCTTCAATCAAAATGATTGGTAAAGAATACCCTGAAATGGTTTTCTTGGCCAACTGGTTCAACGTCTGAAAAGCGTAACGAATCCCTCTTGCATTTTGCGCTTTCATAATTATTTTATTTTCTGTTGTAATATTTAATGAATAGCCATCTGCTTTCATGTTTGCATCGTAATGTACAAACAAACGTATTCCATTGTTGCTTAGTGTAAAAATATTTGTATCAAGAAATTCGTGAAAGTTAGAATACATTTTAAAAGTAACGGTTCGCCCATTTATGTCGACTGGAATTTTTACTTCAAAGTTTAACACTCCATCAATGGTGTATACATCTTTGCAAATATACATGTTTTCGTTGTAATTCATTGTTCCCTCCCATATACTTTCTCTGGTTCAATTGTGATTGCTTCACTTCCTGTTTTTAAATTGATTGATTCCACAAAAATGGCATTGACATTGGGACAAATCATTTGTGTTTGTCGTTGTTGCGAAAAAGGAATACGCCTCACTTCATTGTCAATGAGGCGGTACAAAAAAGTTTCATGCCAAATTGCTTTGGATACTTTGGCACGTGTCGGTTTTGCATGAAAACCTTCGTTACCAAATTGGTCAATTGCATTGACCCGTTTAAACGTTGCATCACTGCTTCCATGTCCTTTAGACAAAAAGACGGGACTAAAAAAATCCGAAGGACGATTGTGTTCCAAATGATATTGCTCTCTTATTTTTACATACTTTGGAATAGTGGTTGTTTTGATTACTTCAATATGCAATTGTAAATAATCAACAATGGGACTATATACACTCATTCTTAAAACATCTCCAGGAAAGTAATTATACATAACTGCTTTCGGATTTGAAACATTCCAAGAATTGATTTCGCGACGATTTACATTACCAGAATTGTCAGTTGCATCTTGGTATATATATCGCCAAAAAGGTCGATATGCTATTTTCGGACTTGATGCTGTTAATTCGGTTGAAAAGTCAGATGTAAGATAAGTTGGCCCTAAGCCTAATCCAGCATCACTTTCGAACATGCTTTTTCCTCCCATATAAATACTTGGAACATCCATATAACGTCCTTTTTTGTCCAAGTTAAAACGAGCTTCATCAGGAGTAAATTCACCAAGTTCAATGACGCCTTCTATTCCAACCCAACAATCACTAGAAGAAAACACTTTACGGTACCAAGCGCCTAAAAAGCATGGTGGGGGGTCAATTGGGGGTTTTTCTTGTGGAATCTCTCCTTCATAAATAGAAGGATGAATATATTTTCTTACGTCAAACGCACCACTATCATAAAATGGGATCGCTTCTATCGCATGCGACATTTCATATCTCCTTACTTTTTCAATGCATTGATTGCTTGTTTAAATTGTTTGATTTGGAATACCATTTCATTTTTATCGTGTTGAAAAACAATCGCTCCAATCATAATCGCTTTGATTCCACACTTAGAAATGGCAGATACATCACTTGGATAAATGAGACGTTGTGATGGAAGTAATGTAGGTATACTAGATACTTGGGAAAAAGCCAGGTAACGCGCCAAATCTCGAGCATTAACTCGCTTTCCATATTCTTCATGAGGAAGAATGGATAATTCCAAAATATCAGCAATAAAAGAATTCGTGATTGTCTTTACTTCTTCTAAAGAATAACTATAATCAATGGCAAATAAATTGGATACATCATGTCGATTCACCAAAGATAGTGGCATATGATGCCCGTATAAAGAAATAAAATCAAACCCCATTTGAACCAATTCTTCAATCACTGCTTCGCTTGTTTTTGTATCTTGGCCGGCAACAACACCCACTGGCACAGGAGAATCCTGTAATATTTTTTCCAGTACTTGTCTTTGATCTTCCAGTGACCCAAACTGAATTAAGCTAGCATTGTGAAAAAGATTAATGTGAACTTTGATGGCATCTGCGCCTGCTTCCCAAGCAGCCTTAGCCATCTCATAAGTGTTTTCTGGCAAACTGACAACGAGTGTCATTGGTTTTGTTTTTAGACTTGTTAGTATTCGACTCATTTTTGTTCCTTTCAATCAATAAGATGTTTTAAAAAATATCAATTCCAAAACTTCATCTCTTTCATTTTATCTATCAGCTGAAAAATAACGAATCCACGAAGTGAAAGAATAATTTCATTAGGTTGATTATATCATTTGAGAAATGTCTAGTCAAATTGTTTTCGCTATTCTTTTTGTGAAGTACAACAAATAAAGCCAATCTTTTCCGCAACTCATACCCTTACAATTCTTAAAATGGATGAATGCTATTGGTTTTTCATCAATAGACTATTAAATTAAAAAAGCACTTTTCAGTGCTTTTTTAACTGGCTTTTGCTAGATTTTGTGTCTTTTTCATTTTATAATGCCAATTTTGAATTCCCATTGCCACAAGTAAAATAATGTAAGCTATCAAAATAAACCCAAGAAAATAACTGATTAAAAATGGATAATAACCTAGTTCACTTTGAATTTGTGATAAAACAGGAAGATGACAAGTGTAGTATGGGCTGATAAAAAACATATTAAATGTTCCATTGACATTCTTTAATACAATATTTAAAACAAATGCAATGATAAATAATCCAGCAAATATGGCAGAACTGCCAATGATTGCTTTGGGATTTAATTTTGTTCTTCCTGATGCCAAACAATAAAAACCAATGACTACCATAGTTCCATGGTGGACCATAGTTTGAATGCTGATTCCTAGTGTTGATATAAAGACATCATTTGGATAAAACATAGCTGCTAACCCAGCAAACAAACAAAACGTTCCTAAAAATGCATAAAAAGCATCTTTCACTTTGCCTGGTTTTAATAATGCTGTTATAAAAGCAACATACATTGGTACAGAACAAAACTGAAAGGGAAATGCATACCATTGATACGCCCAAACATCTTTTTCAATGGTAAAAACAAACTGTTTGTATATTTCAAAAACAATCAAAAGTAAACTAAAAAACAATAAAATATTTCTATCTTGTTTGTCTGTTGCATGTCGGTATTTAACGAACATAACAGCACAAACAACAATCATTAAAGCAAGAAAGAACAAATGAAATGGCCCATAAGGCTTTGGTGCTTCCGCAATTTCATAACTCAAAAAATCAATTATCTTCTCAAAAAAATTCATATGATATCTAGTATTCTCCTAAATTATTCGCATGCAATCGATGCGATCTGTATTTTTATCAATTTTTGTACATCATCTATTTTAGTTTCTACTTGCATCCCAATTTTCCCAGCACTAAATATGAATGTGGGAAGTTCTAAAACAGATTGATCAATGAATGTGGGATATTTGGATTTCATTCCAAGTGGGCTACATCCACCTCGGACATATCCTGTTAATGGCAAGATTTGAGCAACGCTAACCATTTCAAGACTTTTTTGATTTGCCGCTTTGGCTGCTTTTTTTAAATCTAAGTTTTTATGGACGGGAATCATAAAAACAAAAATATCATTTTTTGCTTTTGTGACCAATGTCTTAAAGACAAATTTGCAATCCTTATGAATCAGTTCAGCAACCTTCATCCCATCAACCGCTTCATCCTCGTTAGGGTATAAATGGATTTCATAAGGTATTTGTTCCTTATCTAAAAGTCTCATCACATTTGTCTTATTGAGGTTCACTTTAAATCTGCTCCAAAAGGAATGAGGGAAAGACGCGCAAGTTTAAACCATTGCTTTCCAAAAGGAATGCCTATGATGGTGATGTAAAAAAAGATACCCGTAAAAAGACAACTCAAACAAAGTTCCCAACCGGCAAAAATAATCCACAATATGTTGGCAAGCGGATGCTTATCAAAATTGGTATCAACCGAACTTCCAAAAGGCCAAAAAAACAAATTACCCAATTTAAATAATTGTAATCCAAATGGAATTCCAATGATAGTAATGCACAATAGAAGCCCCATAATATAGCATGCTAACCCAAATAAAATGCCACCAAAAATGAGCCATAAAATATTCCCTATGATTGTCATGAGTCATTTACCTCTTACAAATGAAGATTATACTCCTTTTAGGCTCATTTTTCAAGATTTCTTTTACAAAGAAAAAGAAGGAGAAATCCTTTCTCCTTCAAAAGTTTTATTCTGGAACCATTCTTATCTTCTTTAAGAAAGAAGATATGCCCCACATGATAGAATAAGCAAGCGCTCCAAGTAATAACGTAATCACAATTTCTAAGATCATTAAGTGGTTTGGCGCAACAATGTTTGTAACCTCACCATTAATAATCCAATACCCTTTTAACGGGTCTATTTCTAATTGTGGTTTCACATGAATCGTATCATCTGGGATGCTGTCGGATAATTTAATTGCTAAATAACCCGTATCAAAGCCATTAATTTCCCAATAGCCACCAACATTGACAGACAATGTAATTTGGTTGGCATCGTTTGCGTTAATGTCCGTGATTTGGTCTTGAATCTTAAATACTCTCATTCCTTCCACTGTTACTACATTGACAGTTGGAACAACATATTCGTTGGCGTTGATGATGTCAATCTTTTGATTGGCTTTTACATCAGTTGAAGTCCCATTGAAAGTCAAATCACCATGCTCATTGACACCAATTATGATTTTATCAATATTTGACACCTTTATATTGGTAGATTTATCATTCAAGTACCAGTATCCATCATCAACCGTAAGCGTTGGTTCAGCATACTCACCATTTAAAGCGCTCATATCTAAGATTGGTTGTTTGGTAGCCACTATGGTTTTCGTTTCATCTAAATACCAATAGCCATTACGAACCGACAAAGCAAATGTCAATAATTCATCTGTTTTAATATTGGTTGATTTTCCATTAAATACCCATTCATGATTCTTATTAATGGTAATGGATGGCGCCATGTAAGTAATCTCGTTTTCCACTGCATCCATGCTTGTTACAGGATAATCAAACGCTTTTACATTGGTTGGTTTTCCATCGATAAACCACATGTCTTCGCCACCAACATCACTAGTTGTGAGAGCTAAATCATATTCACTTTTGTCACGAACAAAGCTTAATTCCAAGTCAGGAATAACTGGCCAATCTTTAATGATTCCTGTTCCAAGAACAAAGCATCCAGCAATCATAAGTGTGTACAATAATTTCCTAAACCAATTAAACGGCTTCGACATTTGGAATAAAACAATCATAACGACAGTTGTTGTAATAATCGTAGTAATTGTGGTATAAACTTGACTGTTGTTTTTTAAACTTTCAAAACCAGGAAAAGTTCTTAAGAAGATTAAAATAAGATGAAAGAAAACAACAGTTAGTGCACCAGGAAGTGTTGATTTTAATACGTTGGGCAAAAACTTTCCTTTTACAATTTCATGGTTAGGTTGCAGCGCTAAAATGAAAGCCGGAATGCCTAGGGCAAAAAATTCAATCATATAAAGATTTTTTGCCGTAAATGGATAAGTAATCCTAAATGGCCCATTTGACATGGCAAATATAATATACAAAATAGATAACAAAATCGAAAAAATCGTTTTTGTTAAAAAGAGAGTAGAGGTTTTTTGAATATTATTAATGACCCTTCGACCTTCAGCAACCACTTTCGGCATAGATGCAAAATTAGAATCCATTAACACCAAATGAGATACATATCTTGTGGCTTCACTACCCGATGCCATGGCAATACTACAATCAGCTTCTTTTAGTGCTAAAATGTCATTTACGCCATCACCCGTCATAGCTACAACTTTTTTATGTTTTTTTAATGTTTGAATAATGATTCGTTTTTGGACTGGACTAACACGCCCAAACACAGTGTAATCAAAGACTGAATCACGAACTTCATCATCTGTCAAACCAGCAAGGCTGATAAAACGTTCGGCATTTTCAACACCTGCTCGTAAAGCAATTTCAGAAACTGTTATCGGGTTGTCACCAGAAATGACTTTGACATCCACACCATTGTGCTTGAAATAAGCAATGGTATCTGCCGCATCATCACGAATATGATCTTGAATCACGATGATGGCCAAGGGTTTAATCGTTTTCGGCAAATCATTTTCTTTTAATTTTAAAGTAGTATGGCCAAGTGCCAACACGCGACATCCTTGTTGTGCAAAACGGTCTACTTTGGCTTCCACTTTATCATAATTTTCAAATAAAATAAATTCAGGAGCGCCTAATAAGAACGTCCCTAGCCTACCAAACGTGACAGCACTATATTTTCTTTTGGAAGAAAATGAAATCACTTCAGTTGGTGCTAACACTTTGTTCTTATCAAAAAAACGAATGAGTGCTTCAGATGTTGGATTGGTATCATCAAAAGCATTCATCATCGATCCAACGATTTCTCTAATGGTATAATCGGTATAATTCTTGACTTCAACACAATCAACAACTCGCATCGTTCCATCAGTAATGGTTCCTGTTTTATCTAAACATAAAACATTGATTCTAGCCAACATTTCAATACAATATAGTTCTTGCACAAGTGTTTTGCTTTTTCCCAAACGAATGACACCAACTGCCAAAGCCATGCTAGTTAACAAGAATAATCCCGCAGGAATCATCGCTAAAATAGAACTACTTGCTTTGATGACACCATCACGATTTAAGAAATGCCCTACTTCGGTTCCAAATATATTTTCTGCCCAAGTGCCCAAATAAAGAAAATCCTTGATGGCACTACTAGAAGAAGAGATATAAGTCAAAATTGCCAAAGGCAAAATGATAATGGATACTAGACGAATAATCCAATTTAACGTATTCAACAATTCAGATTTTGGTTTGCGGTATAATTTCGCATCAGCAGATAATTTTTCAATATAGTTATCTCTGCCAACTTTATCAACTCTAGCAACAGCAACGCCGCTAACAACAAAACTTCCAGATAATAAAGAACCGCCAGCATGTTTAATAACCGCTTCTGATTCGCCCGTTAATAACGATTCATTGACTTCTAGTGTTCCTTCTACCACTATGCTGTCAGCGCTGATTTGTTTCCCAGGAGTATAGAATACAACATCATCTAATACGACTTCTGACACAGGAATTTCTAACTTTTCACCATTTCTAACAACGGTAGTTGTTGGTGCGGTTAAAAGCGATAATTTATCAACAGTCATTTTAGCTTTGATTTCTTGAATAATTCCAATAATTAAATTTGGAACAACAGTCATTAAAAACCCAAAGTTTTCCCAACTTTGCAGCACAGCAAACAAAACAGCAATGATGACATATAAAATGTTGAACCAAGTAAATATGTTCGATAAAATAATACCAATGATTGATTTACCTTGCGATTTTTTCGCAACATTGACCAACCCATCGGCTTTTCTTTGTTCAACAATCTCTGTCGATAAACCTTCTAATATTGGTGTATTCAAATAACGAACTGTTTGTTTTTGTTCTATTTGTTTTTCTTTTTTTCGCTTTTTATTTTTCTTTTCGTTTACTTCTTGTTCAAACAACTCTTCTTCCGTTGGTTTTGGTTTTTCTTCAGGAAGATTGACGATTTTTTGTTGTTTCAACGCTTCTATTGGGGAAATAGATGGCGCTTTTGGCGTTTGACTATTTAGCTTCTCGACATCAATTGTTTCAACCGGTTCTGTTTTTACCACTTTTGTCGTTGTTGTTCGTGGCTTTCTTGGTTTTGGTGTCGCCTTAACAACATCATTTGGCTTATCATTCATTTTTTCCCCTCCTTTTGTCCTTTGTCTTTTTTTTATTGTAGTTTAATTCTATCATAATTGACCAAGATTAACAAGCACATTTTATTTTCTCAAAACAAAAAAAGTCCCGTAAATAAACAAAGAACTGTAGGGCAATCCTACAGTTCTCCTTGAATGCTTTTTTGTATTTTTTTGCTTTGTTCACTGCCTTGTAAGTGTAAAATGATAGCAAGAGCAAAATCAATAGAATAAGCCATTGCTTTTGCAGTAATAAACTGATGATCACAAACAACATTTTTATGTTTTAAGTATGTTCCTTTGGTGATGTTTTTCTCGCTCCCAGGAAAACAAGTAAACTGATGGTCGGCAAAATATCCTAGTTTGCCAATCAAAGCAGGTCCGGCACATATAGCACAAACTAATTTATTGGAACTCACAAATTGGCCAATGACAGTATCTAAGGGTTTATATTGGTCCCAAACAGAAAAGACAGCTCTTCCCCCAGGAATAATCAAAAAATCATACTCTTCTACACAAACCTTTGAAAAATGTTTTTCTGCTTTCACAACCAATTGGTGCGAAGAAGTTACTTCTAAGTTATCGTTAATGGTAACAAGTTCCACATCAAGCTTACTTCTTCTTAGAATATCAATGGTGGCTATCGCTTCTACATCCTCAAAGCCATCCGCTAAAATAATAAATCCTTTCATTGTTCTTTTCCTCGCAAATATTGTCCATATAATAATTTTACAATATGAATAAATATGTCTTTTCTCTTCACAACATTGTGTGTGAAAACGCCAATTGCACCTTGTTTTTCGCGAATATTGGCTGTGCTCATGTAAGAATCCATGACATCAGCCAATTCTATTTTCTTCACTAATAGTTCTTCTTTCATAAACTCTGGCAAAGGAATTCTGGTTCCGCCAGCATAATAACAGCGATGATTTTCATCAATTAAAACTCCCCAATTTACTAAAAATAACATATCATGATGCAATTGCACTCCTGCTTCTAACCCGATACGAAGTCCATCTTTAGGAAGTGCCAAAGCTCTATTTTTCGCTCCTTGTATTGTTTCTAAATCAGAAAGCGGTTGAGCTGAAACTTGACTATTTACGGGTAGTCCAATTACTTCAAATTGCTTTAAAACTTGCTTGGTTGCTGCTACTTTGACTCGATTCGTAGAACCAAGATAACATTTAGGCATTGTTTAGAGCCACCAATTTTTCTTCATCAAAATCTTTGATGATGGCAAGTACCATTTGTTTGACAGCAAGCATATCATCAACATGAATCATTGTTGCGGTAGAATGAATATATCTTCCAGGAAGACCAACTGTAGTCGATAACGTTCCTTTGCCAGCATATTGTGCAGCAGCGGCATCGGTTCCACCCAAAGACAAAAATTGTTGATATGGTATGTGATTCTTATTCGCCACTTCTTCAAAGTAAGCTTTGATAGCTGGATTCATAATACAACGAGGATCATAAAAACGAATTAAAAATCCTTTCCCTAAAGATCCATAAGCTCGTGGATGGTCTTTGCTTAAAAAGTCGCCAACTGGAGATACATCAATAGCAATAAACAAATCAGGCACAACCATTTGACTCGCTGTAGTCGCACCACGCAATCCTACTTCTTCTTGAACAGTTGCCCCAGCAACAACTGTATTTGGATGATCGATATATTGCAATTCGCGCATGACTTCTAAAGCCATACCACATCCAAAGCGATTATCCCACGCTTTTGAAACAATTTTTTTTCCATCTTCGGTAAAATAATAATGATTGACAAAAGTGACTTGTTGGCCAATTTCCACACCCAATTCCATGGCGTGTTCTTTAGAATCAGCACCAATATCTAATAACAAATCATCAAAAGAAATCGATTTGTGTTCTTCTACTTTTGTGATGTGTGGTGGTACTGCTCCAACAATCCCTGGTATGCTTTTTCCTAAGCTTGTGTGCACCAATACATTCTGTGAAACCATGACTTCAGGGTTTACACCGCCAATTGGCATGATTTTAATAAATCCGCGGTCTGTGATGGCTATCACCATGGCGCCTACTTCGTCCATATGTCCAGCAACCATAATAACAGGCTGAGATTGTTTGCCTTTTTTTATACCAAAAACACTACCTAGTTTGTCTTGTATGATTTCATCACTGTATTTGCTTAATTCTTGCTTCATGAATTGGCGTATAGATTGTTCATGACCCGAAACACCATGTAAATTAACCAGTTGTGCAAATATATCTAAATTTATTTTACTGTTCATAATTCCACCTTTAAATAATAGATTGTTTTATTTTCTTTTTTGAATTTTTCTTCATAATCTGTTGTAATGATTTCATCATTAGGTTGTTCATGCAAATGCAAATTAATTTCTAAAAAGCGATAGTGTCTTTCGTTCCATTTTAAGATACTGTATTCAAACAATTGCCGATTATCAGTTTTCATCTCAATGCATCCTGGCCGCTTCAAAATATGTTCGTAATGGTCTAAAAAACAATCAAACGTCAACCTTCTTTTTGCATGCCTTGATTTGGGCCAAGGATCACTAAAATTAAGAAAGATTTTGTCAATTTCATTTTTCGAAAAAATGATTGGCAAATGATTGGCATCCGCACAAACAAAACGCAAATTGTTGCATTTTTCTTCTTCATATTTTCGTGCTGCTTTTAAGACAACACTGTCATATTTTTCTAAACCTAAAAAATTAATTTCGGGAAAGCGTTTGGCATAATCAACAATAAATTTGCCTTTTCCCATTCCAATTTCTAAATAAATAGGATGTTTATTTTGAAAAACATCATGCCATTTTCCTAAATGTTCTTCACCTCCACGAATCACAAGTTCAGGATATGATTCAAGTTTTGTTGCTGCTTGTTTAATTTTTCGCAATCGCATGCTATTTTCCTAATTCATAAAGGGCATCCGCATAGATTGCCATCGCCTTGATTGCATCACTCAGTTCAAAGTATTCATTTGGTTGATGAACTACATTTTCTCGATTTGGAAACTCGGGACCAAAAGCCACACCTTTTTTTAATGCTCGCGCATAGGTTCCACCACCTATGGTAACAATTGGGGTATCTTTATCATTCGTGTTTCGAATGTAAGCTTGATGTAATATTTGAATGAGTGGATCATTTTTGTCTACATAATGAGGAACTTGATCTTGCTTGATGTGTAACTCTAAATGAAGTGGTTTCACTTTTTCTCTTAAGGAATGAAGAAACGCTTCTTTATCCCAATAGATTGGATAACGTAGATTCAATCCTATCTTTGTTGATTGTTCATTGATTTCCACCAAGGCCAAATTAACGGTTAAATCTTTCATTTCCGGATTACTAAATTGCAATCCCAATGTTTTAAAGCGCGAATCATTCAAATAATCAGAAATAAAATGAATGGTTTTGTTGGTGGTATAACATTTCAAAAATTGAGCTAACTTCAATGCTGCATTCACACCATCATCTGGCTCCATTGCGTGAGCACTTCTACCATATAATGAAAGTTTATTGTCGATATTGCCTTTTAATTTATTTGTTGACAAATAGTCTAAAAATGCTTTTTTTACATCAATATCAATGCTTGCTTGTGCAAAATCAGGGACGACATTGTAGCGCACACCTGATTGAAAAAATACGCTAGGATCACCGGGCCCAACCAAATCAATCGACATAATTCCTTTTTCACCATAGATCAAAGGAAAACCTGCATCAGGAGAAAATCCTAAAACCGGCATTTCTTCTACTGCAAAATATCTTTTAATTCCTCGCCAATTGGTTTCTTCGTCGGTGCCAATAATTAAACGCAATCGTTTTTTTGGTTGAAATCCACTGTCTTTCAACATTTTAAAGGCATAAAGAGCACAAATGGCTGGCCCTTTGTCGTCAAGTGCGCCTCTTCCATACAACCTATTATTTGCTACGGTTCCAGAAAAAGGAGGATACATCCATTCACCAACAGCAGGAACAACATCAACATGAACTAAGACGCCAATGACATCTTTGCCTTCTCCAAATTCAATGTGACCAGCAACATTGTCAATGTTTTTCACTTGAAAACCAAATGACTTTCCCAAATCCAATAAATACGCAAGGCTTTGACGAATGCCTTCGCCAAAAGGAGCTTGTTTGTTTTCTGGCTGCTCAATTAATGTGCTATCGATTTGTAAGAATTTTGAGGCATCAGCAATAAATGCCGCTTCATATTTGTTTGCTTGTTTTAAAAAATCCATATTCCCTCCCAAGTATTCTTTATCTTAAACTTTGTTCTTTATTATATCACATAATGATTGAAACACACAAATAAAACCCAAGCTTTCGCTTGGGCTATTTTTAATTGTTTTCCTTAAAACAGTCAATAAAACGATTGACTACATGTTCAACCGTAAAACCGTAATTGACCATAACGTCTTGTGCTTTTGCGCTTTGGCCAAATTGGGTAATATTGATTAGAGCACCCGTTGTTCCCACATATTTATAATAATGGACGGCATCGCTCATTTCTACAGCAATTTTTGTTTTTACACTTTTAGGCAATATTTGTTCTTGATACTGATTGCTTTCGCGTTCAAACAAATAAAGCGACGGCATACTCACAACACGAACATCATATCCTTGTTGCAACAATGTAGTTTGTGCATCCAAAGCCAATTTCACCTCGGAACCACTTGCAATGATGATTCCATCCAATGTTTTTTGTTCTGATGAAATGATATATGCTCCTTGCTTTAAATGATTGGCTAGTTTTTTATTTGTAATGTTGGGCACATCTTGTCTCGTTAACAAAAGAGCAACTGGGTTATCTTTTGTTTTTAAGATGACTTCCCATGCCGCAATTGTTTCATTGGCATCGGCAGGCCGAATGACATTAAAGTGGGGAATGCTGCGCAATTGGGATATTTGTTCAATTGGTTGATGTGTAGGTCCATCTTCGCCAACAGCAATCGAATCATGGGTAAATATGTAAATGACTGGTAGATCCATCAAAGCCGATAAACGAATGGCTGGTTTCATATAGTCGGAAAAAACAAAGAATCCGCCAACAAAAGGTCTTACACCACCGTGTAAAGCCATCCCATTGGCAATGGCCGCCATGGCATGTTCTCGTACACCAAAATTGATATTTCTTCCTGTTCGAAGCGATTTTGTAAAATCAGCATCGATTCCTTTCACTTTTGTAGAAGAACAAAGATCAGCGGATCCACCAATAAAGCCAGGATATTCTTTTTGTAATAAATTCAATATTTCGCCGCTAGATACTCTTGTTGCTTTGTTGTAACTTTCTTCAAAATTAATCAAACGGTTGATATCAATATCAAAACCATTGCTCAACAACAATTCTATTTCTTGCGCTTCTTTCTCAAAATAGTTTTTATAACTTGCAAAACTTTGTTCCCATTCTATGTACTCTTCGTTTCCTCTTACAATAATTGCTTGTTGATATAAGTCAAGCACATCTTTTGAAACATCAAAAGCCTCACCACCGATTTCTTGGCGCATTTTCCCCACTTCTTCTTGTGAAAGTGGACTTCCATGTGCTTTGGAAGAATTCGCTACACTGGAATTTCTACCAATGATGGTTTTGATTTCAATGATTGTCGGTTTTTTATTTTGTTTTGCTTGCCCAATCGCCTTAGAGATATCGTTTATATTTTCGCCATCAAGTACAAAAATATAATCCCATCCCATGGCCTCATATTTGCCTTTCGCATCTTCTGAATTGGCATTGCTTACTTTTCCATCTAATTGAATATCATTGGAATCAAACAATACAATCAATTTGTTTAACCCCAAATGTCCTGCTAAACTCATTGCTTCTTGTGTCACACCTTCTTGCAAATCGCCATCACCACAAAGAACAAAAGTGTAATGATGAAATATTTCATAATGCAAACGGTTATATCGCGATGCCAAGTAAGCCTCGGAAATAGCCAAACCTGTTGCCATAGCGATACCTTGGCCAAGTGGCCCTGTTGAGGCATCTACACCTGGAGTGACATGTACTTCAGGGTGCCCTGGGGTTTTGCTTCCATATTGCCTAAATTGCTTTAAATCATCAATATCCAATCCATAACCAGCCAAGTAAAGCATCGAGTAAAGCAAAGCTGAACCATGTCCTGCCGCCATAACAAAACGATCACGATTGATCCATTGGTGATGTTTTGGCGCAACTTTTAAATGCTTTGAATAAAGGGTATGCATAATGGGTGCAGCCCCTAAGGCAATTCCTGGGTGTCCTGAATTGGCTTTGGTGATTTGTTCAACAGATAAAATTCTTAGCGTCTCAATCGCAAGTTTATCTTTATTCATTGTTTTGTGGTTGTTCCTTCAATAAGTTATAAATGTAAACAGCTCGATCACCAAAAGCACATTTCACAACATCATTCACTACTAAGATACCGCTTGCACCTTGCGCTTTTAAATCTTCTAATAACACTTTTTCTAGATTTTTAACCTTAACATTTAAGCGACTCATTTCTTGCGCCACTTCAACGATATTTTCTTGACCGCCAAAAAGATTAACAAACAAATCTTTTTGGGTGGTATCTTGATTTTGGGCTATTTCTTCTTTTTGTGTGTTAGACAACTTAGCGCGCTTTTTTAATGCGACAATAATGGCATAAAGCATCAGCCCAATGATTGGCAACAAACAAAGGCCTAATAAGATTAATGCTAACTGTTCAATTGTAATTTCTAAAAACATAATGTGATCTCCTTTGGTCTTATTATATCATCTTTTTGTTATTTTGTTAATAAAATGTTCAGTAATGGTTTCCATTATCTAACAAAAGGAGTATAATAAATGAAAAAAGGATTGTTGATAATGGAGAAACTAATTGAATTTTTAAAGTATTTATTATTGGGTCTTGTACAAGGATTTACTGAACCGCTTCCTGTATCTTCAAGCGGCCATATGCTCATCTTTGATAGTGCTTTTGGAAAAATTATTTCGAGTGAAGCAATGAACAACTTTCAAATCGCTGTTAACTTCGCTTCTTTGATTGCCATTGTGATTTACTACCGAAAACTGATTAAAAAATTAATATTAGGAAGCATCGCCTATTTGTTCAAAAAGAACCAAGAAGAAAAATCTTCTTTTGTTTATGTTTTACTTATTATCCTTGCCACCATTCCCGCCGGACTGATTGGTTTGATTATAAAATTAAAAGACTGGGATCAATACTATACCAACATCTTAGTTGTAGGAATAAGTTTGTTGATAACAGGGTTATTATTACTATTTATTTCCCAAAAACAAGACAAAGCAACCAGAGACACTGTTACTTGGAAAGACGCTTTGCTTATGGGAGGAGCGCAAGTGATTGGCTTGCTTCCGGGAATTAGTCGTTCTGGTGTAACATCCTCATTTGGTGTCGCCAACCATCTAAATCTCGAAAAAGCCCTCAGATTTTCTTTTATGATGTATATTCCTGCAAGCATTGCTGCTGCTTTTTTAGGATTATACGATTTGATGAAACCACAAACAGGTACTGTAGAACCCATCTTTTGGCCTGGTTACATCGGGGGATTTGTTGCTAGCTTAATCGCTACTTATTTCGCAATCACGCTTTTCTTTAAACTAGTCAAACATAAAAATATTAAATATTTTGGCTTTTATTGCATTGGTGTGTCTTTGATTGTTTTAATTTTAATTGCAACAGGAGTGTTTACATGGTAAAAGTTGAAATTTGTACTACAAAAGACCAAATCATTGATCATTTTATGATACGCAAGATTGTTTTTGTAGACGAACAAAAAGTAACCATGGAAGAAGAATTTGATCTTGTAGAAAAAGAGCGCATCATGTTTGTTATGTATGATGATGCCAAACCAATTGGTGCTGCAAGAATCTATATTCAAGGAAATAAAGCCAAAATACAACGAGTTTGTATTTTAAAAGAATACCGTTTTATGGGCTATGGGTACTCATTAATGGAAGAGTTGCATCAGTATTGTGATGCACAAGCCATCAAAGAAACCTATTTAGATGCTCAAATTCACGCAATTGCTTTTTATGAAAAATGTGGATACATAAGTTATGGTGAATTGTTCTATGATGCAAGAATTCCTCATTACCATATGAAAAGAGTAAAACCCTAGAATTTTCTAGGGTTTTTCAAATATTCTTTTGATATAGCAAACGCAATCCTTCAAGCAACAAATTATCATCATAAATAACGGGTTCTTGCAAATACTCTTTTATGACTTTTGCCTCTCCACCTGTTAAGATGGTGGTTACATGATCAATGTGCATTTCTTTTTTTATTTTTTGAATCATTCCATCAATCAAAGAAGCGGTTCCAAAAATCATTCCACTTTGAATAGAAGCTATGGTATCTTTTCCAATGACTTTTAATGGTGCATCCATTCTGACTTCTTCTAGCTTTGAGGTTTTAGAAACCAAACCACTAAAAGCAGTCTTAATTCCCGGTACGATGACTCCTCCCAATATTTCCTTTTCTTGACTAAGATAAGCAAACGTAATGGCAGTTCCCATGTCTATGATAATAGCCGGTGTTTCATACTTATGGTAAGTGGCAACAGCACCTACTAAAATATCTGCTCCCAATTGTTTGGGATTATCAATTTTTATTTTGATTCCACTTTTTGTACCTGGCCCAACAAATAACGGTTTCGTGTTGAAATAACGATCCGTCATTTTTTCAAACGTCCCATCCAAACCAGGAACAACACTTGAAATGATTACTCCAGCAATTTCATGATAATCAACGCCAAGAAACTGCAGTATTTCTATAATCTTTGTTCCATATTCATCTGATGTTTGCATTAAATTCGCTTGAATGCGAAAACTATGGACCAATTTATCTTGGGAAAAAACGCCAAGAACAATGTTCGTGTTTCCTATATCTATACAAAGCAACATGCTATCACCTCTTCATTATCATACATGAAAAACACAAGAAATACAAGAAAAAAAGAGGTTGCCCTCTTTTTATGCTCGAGAATAATATTTCCCTTCCACGGTATTGACAATGATTTTTTCGCCAGCTTCAATAAACAATGGAACTTGAATATGAAATCCGGTTTCTAATACTGCTTCTTTTGTAGCATTTGCTGCAGTATTGCCTTTCACCCCTGGTGGACATTCCCGCACTTCAAGAACTAATTTTTCTGGTAAGGTTACTCCCAACACTTCCCCTTCAAAATCAATCACCAAAACAGATGCGCCTTCAACTAAAAAGTTTTTTTCATACGTTAAATTTTCACTTGGTATTTCTAATTGCTCATATGTTTCCATATCCATAAACACCAAAGAGGTTCCGCCATCATATAAGTATTGCATTTTTTTCTTATCAATCATGGCTTTTTTTATTTTGTCTTTTGGATTAATTGCCAATTCAATGGTTGCGCCGGTACGCATATTTTTCAATTTTGTTCTTACAAATGCCATACTGTTTGCGGATTTCACGTGTTGAAACTCCATAACAGTATATACATTTCCATCCATTTCGATGGTAATTCCGGTTTTAAAATCGCTTGTAGTAATCATAAGGCCTCCTATATATTTATATGTATTATACACCAAATAATGCATTTTGTATAGTCTTTTTATTCAACGAGTTCGATATCATAATAAATAGAGAAATCTTCTTGTGGCTTTAATATTACTAAATCATCTTTTTCTAAGAAGTTATGATTAGAATCATAACGGTCTCCATAACCAATCCATGGCTCTAAACAAATATAAGGTGCGTTTTGATGATATCTTGTCCAAATCGCAAAGGTTTTAAAGCGAGGAAAGCGAAAGATGATGCCTTTGTTTGCTTGGTTTCGTAACCTTACTTGTTGGGATTTCACATGTTGAATGACAATTGTATCAAGAAAAAACGCCTCACGTTGTAGGGAAAACCTCTTAAGATTGTGATAGTGTACTTTAGGTTGATCAAAATTTAAGGTTCCGTTTGCTTCAATCGTTGGTGATGAAAAGGTTTCAGGATGCTCAAATTCAATATCATAATCAGAAAATTGTTCATTTTCATAAAGTGGACAATTAATGGCAGGATGGGCACCAATATTAAAAGGCATTTCTACTTGAGAAATGTTTGTTATTTGAAATTGTGTTCTCACTTGATTGCCTTTTATAAAATAAGAAATCATCGCTTCATAACAAAAAGGATACATCTCTAATGTTTCGCTTGTAAATTTATGATAAAAGCTTAAATGATCGTTGCTTCTTGACAACAATATAAATTCTTGGTCTTTTAAAAATCCGTGAATGTCCATGCTATATTTTTTATTGTCAATCATGGTGTATTTGTCACGAAGCCTTCCTACTACAGGAAATAAAATTGGCGCACAACGATTCCAAAATTCAGGGTTTCTTTGCCAGATATATTCTATCTGATTTTTACTTTTGATAGATATTAATTCTGCTCCATAAGTTCTAACGGTAATTTCTAAATGTTCATTTTGAATTGAATAGTTCATATAGACCTCCAAACAAAACCATTATAACATAGCACCCTAAAAAAATCATTAGCAATTTCCACATTGCCTTGGCCGTTTTTATGATATAATTGATTTGGTGAAAATATGGAAATAATTAAAATCAAACCACAAGGTCTATGCATGGGTGTTGCGAAAGCCATCAATATGATTCAAAAAACTCTCCAAGATGAAGCCATACCAAGACCAATTTATATGTTGGGAAATGTGGTTCACAACAAGCATATCATATCTGCTTTTCAACATCATAACATGATCGTTTTAGAAGGGCCAAATAGATTGCAAATGCTAGAAGGCATCACATCAGGAACCGTCATCTTTACAGCACACGGAGTAAGCCAAGATGTAAAAAGGCTTGCGAAAGAAAAAGGGCTATTTGTTGTAGATGCAACTTGCAAAGATGTTACCAAAACGCACCGTTTGATTCAAGATAAAATCGATGCTGGTTATCAAGTATATTTCTATGGTGTTAAAAACCATCCAGAAACAGAAGGGATATTGGGAATTTCTAAAGATATTATCTTGGTAACAGAAAATATGAACTTAGAAGAGATTACTATCAATCCTCATAAAAAAAATGTACTAACCACACAAACAACGATGTCCTATTTAGATGTCATTGCTTTTCACAAGCGCTTAAAAGCTATGATACCAAATCTAGAACTAGTAGAAGAAGTTTGCAATGCAACAAGAACCCGACAAACTGCTATTATAGAACACCAAAATAAGATTGACTTTCTCATTGTCGTGGGAGATCCCCTAAGCAATAATTCTCGCATGTTAAAAGATGTTGGAGAAAAAAAAGCCAATTTACCAACGATATTTGTAGAAAATATTGAAGGATTAAAAGATGTTGATTTGTCGAAGTATGCAAGAATTGGCATCACCGCTGGTGCATCGACTCCTGATGTGATTGTAGAAGAAATCATATCAATGTTAAAAAGCGACAAAAATGACTTCAAAACAAAACTAAAAAACAATGATTACCTATGATAAAAGGGCGGAAAATCCGCCCTTTTCTAACTTCTTAATACTGCTTGATATGTTTCATATAATGCTTTTATGATTCGCTTCATTTTAGGTTGAATCATTTCTTCACTTAATGGTTCTACAGAAGAAAATACGACTCGAATCGCCAATGATTTTTGGTTTTCTTGCACGTTTTCTCCTTGATAGACATCAAAAATAAACACATCACTAATTAAATTGCGATCAATTTGTTTGATGGTGTCTACTACATCTTGTGCTTGCACATCACGTGATAATACGAAAGCCAAATCTCTTTCCATGCTTGGATATTTGGTAATTGGTTGATATACATGTAATGGTGGAATAGATTCCAATAAAGAATCGATTCGCAACTCACAGACATATACTTCATCAAGACCTTCTTGGAAAGCAAATTGTGGATGCAAGCAACCAACAAACCCTATTCTTTCTTGATTAAAATAAACATCAGCGCTGCGTTTTGGATGCATTTCCTTGTTTGCTTGTTCCATCGGTTGAAAACGCAATGCTACGTTCAATTGCCTAGCAATCATTTCTAATATGCCTTTTATAGTATAAAAATCAACTTTGTTGGCCTGATTCCAAGAATTTCCATAATAGTGGTTTGCCATAGCAATGGATAGCATTTCTTCTTCTTTTGCCTCTTCTTGGAAACCATAACCTTTTCCAATTTCAAATAGAGCAATGTCTTTTGTTTTACGAGCATAATTGTATTTTACAACTTCAATTAAACCAAGCAAAGTCGATTTTCTCAAAATCGATTTTTCGCTTACCAAAGGATTGATTAGTTTTAGTGGCTTTGATAATTCATTGTGATTTTGTTGAAACAAATTGTTGTATTTCTCATCTACTAACGAATACGTGACGGCCTCTGTTAGTCCTAAGTCAACCAGTATTCTTCTTAATTTTCTTCTTCTTACTTGTTTTTGTGTTAAAGCGCTGGCAATAGAAGATTTAGGTAAAGTGTTGGGAAGATTTGTATATCCACTTAATCTGCCCACTTCTTCAATCAAATCATTTTTGATGCGAATATCACTTCTTCGATTTGGAACCAATACTTCAATTTCCTGGTTTAGTGTTGTAAAAAAACCCAAGCGTTCAAAAATTTGTTTTATATCTTCTTTTGTTAATGTAATTCCCAGTAATTGGTTGACATCTTTTTCATTGATGTTGATTTTTGTGTCTTTTATTTGCGATAATCCACTAAATGATGCTTGGCTCATTGGTGTTGCATCTGCCAAACGAGCAAGCAAATAATTAGTATAATCTAGGGCAAGTTTCGTACGGTTTATATCTACTCCGCGCTCAAATCGTGCTGATGATTCACTTCTTAACCCCAATCTTTGTGATGTCTTGCGTACCATCATTGGATCAAAAACGGCGGCTTCTATTACAATTTGCGTTGTTTTATCTGTAATTTGTGTTTCTTTTCCACCCATGACCCCAGCAATTGCAACTGGTTTTTTTTCATTGGTGATCACCAAATCAGAGTTCATTAAAGTGCGATCAATATCATCAAGGCTAGTGATAATCTCACCATCACGTGCTTTTCTAACCACAATTTTGTTGCCTAATTTTTGAAAATCAAAAGCATGAAGCGGTTGCCCAAAAAGCGCTAAAATGTAATTCGTAATATCCACTACATTATTTATCGGTCTTACCCCAAAAGCGATTAAACGTGAAATTAACCACCATGGTGAAGGTTTTATTACGACGTTTTTAAAAGCTTGTGCATAATAACCAACACATCCATCAGAAGCAAGTTCAACAGACAATGAAACATCATTTTCTGATATTGGGACTGCAAATGATAAAGGTTTGAGTGGTCTATTTAAAACAGCCGCCACCTCAATGGCAACACCCATCATGCTCATCAAATCACCACGATTTGGAGTGATGCTTAACTCTAATACAAAATCCGAAAACCGAAGCGCAGATAACGCATCAGCTCCTACTTTTACATCATCTTTAAAATAGAAAATACCTGGTTGATATTCTTCAGGAATATACTTCTTTTCAACTCCTAGTTCAGCAAGTGAGCAAATCATACCCGAAGATTCTACTCCACGAATTTTTGCTTTTTTAATAATAAAATTGTTGGGCAAAACACACCCGATTTTCGCAACAATGACTTTTTGGTCAAATGCAATATTCGGTGCACCACAAATGATTTGTAATGTTTCTTCACCAATATCAACTTTACATATATGTAAATGATCAGAATCAGGATGAATCAAGCACTCTACCACATGTCCAACAACCAAATTAGATCCTGAAGCAATTGCCTCAACACTTTCCACTTCAGTAGAATACAAAGAAATGATTTTTGTTAATTGTTCGACACTCAAGTCAGATATATCAACAAGCTCATTGAGCCATTCTAATTTTACTCGCATAATACCCTCCTAAAACTGTTTTAAGAATCGGTAATCATTAATATAGAAATTTCTAATGTCATCGATTCCATAACGCAACATGGTAATTCGTTCTATGCCAATTCCAAAAGCAAATCCCTGGAATTTGTCAGGATCATATCCTGACATTTTTAAAACATTGGGATGGACCATTCCTGCTCCTAACACTTCTATCCAACCAGCATTTTTACACAAAGGGCAACCTTTGCCTTTGCACTTAAAGCAAGTGACATCTACTTCAACACTAGGTTCAGTAAATGGGAAAAAAGAAGGACGAAACCTTACTTCTAAACTTGATCCAAACATTTTTTGCATCAAAACAGTTAATGTCCCTTTCAAATCCGCCATTGTAATATGTTCATCAACCACCAATCCTTCTATTTGCATGAATTGATGAGAGTGGGTGGCATCATCATCATCGCGGCGGTATACTTTTCCTGGACAAATGATTTTAACTGGTTGTCCTTTTGCTTTTAAAAGTGTTCTCACTTGAACAGGTGAAGTATGGGTCCTAAGTAGTGTGTTAGCATCAAAGTAAAAAGAATCTTGCATTTCTCTTGCTGGATGACCTTTTGGTAGGTTCAACATTTCAAAGTTAAATAAATCAAGTTCAACTTCAGGTCCTTCTGCAATACTATATCCCATACCAATAAAGATATCTTCTATTTCTTCTGTCATTTTTGTGAGTGGATGTTGGTAGCCCGAAACAAAGGTTGCACCAGGAAGGGTAACATCAACTGTTTCACTTTCTAATTGGGCGTTAATCTTTATTTGTTCTAGTTCTTCCATTTTTTTAGCTATTTGTGCTTCTACAAAGTTTTTAAACAAATTAATACTTTGTCCTAGTGCTTTTTTTTCTTCATTATTTAGTTCTCTCATTTTTACAAGCAACTCTTGTAAAGGACTCTTTTTCCCTAAATAAAGAGCTTTTGTTTCATTTAGTTCATTCATGGTATGAACATGCTCTAGTTGCACCAGCAAACGTTCTTGTAATTGTAATAATTGATCCTTCATAATAACCTCCTGAAAATAAAAAAATCCTTAACTTTTGTTAAGGGCGAAATCATCCGCGGTACCACCTTAGTTCAACGATTGTTGCACTCGTTTGTTTGATAACGCAATGACTACTTTGCGGGTTTGATTAGAACCACTCAAAAGATGAATTCATTAGTCTATGCTGATTGAGACTTTCAGTCGCGATCCCAACTCCCTAGACAGCCAATACCTAATTACTAGTTCTTTGTCTTCGCTTTTCATCATTATATCACCATTCCATTTGATTCGCAAGTTTTTTTCAACTATGGTAATTGTTTTGACAAATCCTTTATAAAGATGTAAAATATAAAAAAAGGAGATATTTTATGTATTATGCACCAATCGTAATTGAGCGAACTTCGCAAGGAGAGCGTTCTTATGACATTTACTCTCGATTATTAAAAGATCGAATTATTATGCTAAGTGGTGAAATCAACGACGATTTAGCAAATTCCGTTGTTGCACAATTGTTATTTTTAGCTGCCGAAGATGCGGAAAAAGACATTTTTTTATATATCAATTCACCAGGTGGATCCATTACTGCAGGCATGGCTATTTATGACACAATGAATTTAGTGGCTTGCGATATTCAAACGATTTGCATTGGCATGGCGGCATCCATGGCGGCTTTTTTGCTTGCAAGTGGAACAAAGGGCAAACGTTTTGCCCTCCCAAACAGCGAAATATTAATTCACCAACCTCTTGGTGGTGCATCAGGACAAGCAACAGAAATCCAAATTGCTGCCAAACATATTATTCGAGTTAGAGAACGCATGAATGAATTGTTTGCCCGACATACAAACAAGTCCATCGATCAAATCAATCTTGATACCGAGCGCGATAATTACATGTTTTCAGAAGAAGCCTTGCAATATGGGATCATTGACCAAATCATGACAAAAAAAAGTTAAAGAACTTTCTTTAACTTTTTTTTATTTTATAAATGATCTTTTTACCCG
>CAZYFI010000011.1:14460-29891 GCA_964646985.1 uncultured Bacteroidales bacterium | reverse complement strand
AAAAATTCGACACTCAAATATTATGATCCTGACATCGTTTTGATTGCTCGCTTTCTTTACCTAACAAAGATGGAGTACTTGCCATTTGATGTTGTTTCAAAAATACCAAATTACAATTCTGAGGTCAGCGCTTTTGTTGATGCCTATTATGACCATTTTTTAGGGTTTACAAGTCGTGCTGAAACAATCATGAAAAAGCTATAAATGAAAACGAACGGATAAAGTTCGTTTTTTTAATAAGGATTATCGGTCGAAAAGGTATTCACTTTTTGATTTAATTATGTTATAATATGAAAGGTTTATACAGTGAATAAGAGGAGGTTCATCGTGTTTATTAAGAGTAAAGGAACACACATTTCGGAACACAAAGGACATAAAGAAATGTCTCTTAAAAATCCGCATGTGGAATTTTTAAATCCAACTAATGTTTATATCCCCCTTGTAGAGCAAAATGCACCATGCGAAGTGAATGTAAAAGTAGGTGACTTTGTTCGTGTTGGGCAAGTGATTGCCAACAAGACGGGGACATTTTGTTCGCCTATTCATGCTTCAGTCAGCGGCGAAGTCATTTCTATTAATCAAAAAATGTGGCATGCTTCTGGGAAAATGGTTCCAACAGTGCAAATTAAAAATGATTTTAATGAAACAAAAGTAGAATCATTTAAGCCTAATGCCACTGCGGCACTTACAAAAGAAGAAATCATTGAACTTGTAAGGGCCAATGGAGTTGTTGGGTTAGGGGGAAGTGGCTTTCCAACCTATTTTAAATTAAAAACTAACAAACCAATGGACGTCATTATTATCAATGCTGCTGAATGTGAGCCATACATCACCACTGACTACACATTGATGAAAGAACATTTGAATGAATTGATTCGGGGAATTCAGTATTTAATGAAGGCCGTAGAAGCACCAAAAGCATTTATTGCCATCAAAGAAAACAAGAAAACACTGATTCAAAAAATAAAATTGGCTCTTGTAAAAGAACCAAGCATTGAAGTGTTTGAATTAAAAGATGAATATCCCGCTGGTTGGGAAAAATATATTGTACAAAGAATTACTGGGAAAAATTATCGTTCTCTCCCAAGTGAAGTTGGTGCTGTTGTGAATAATGCAGCAACAGCTGTTGCGGTATGTCAAGCAGTTGAAAACAACATGCCTTTGATTGAAAAAATGATTACCATAACAGGCGAAGGAATTAAAGAACCTACCAATGTATATGTAAAAATTGGAACCAAAGTAAATGAAATTATTGAAAAAATTGGTGGATATGCTGATAATTTAAAAGAGATTTATTTTATTGCTGGTGGTCCAATGACGGGGAAAAGCATTTTTTCTGATCAAATGGTCGTTAATCGCTCACTTTCAAGTGTTGTGGTTATGCCGAAAGCGATTAGGGAAAACAACCCTGAATGTATGGGATGCGGCAAATGTGCCGAAGTTTGTCCAGTTTGGCTTTCGCCAATTCAAATCAAACGCGCACTTGATGCCAAGAATTTAGAATCTATGATGGAATTGAAAGCAAATCTTTGCATGCAATGTGGACTTTGCTCGTATATTTGTCCATCAAGAATTGAATTGACAGAAGCTGTTTCGAAAGCAAAAGCTGAAGTCTTGAAGAAAAGGTGATTAGAATGAATGATCAACGAAAATTAATTTTAGGGAAAGAACCTTTTATTAGAAAAGCTGATAGTCAAAAATATAGCACATCCATAATCATGCGTGATTTTGTATTTGCTTTACTACCTTTGATTTTATTTGCTTGGATTAAAAATGGTTTATTGCCTTTTATCAATAAAGATATTACTTCTATTTGGCTGATGCTTTATCCATTGATATTTATCATTATGGGTGGAGCAACATCGGTGATTGTGGAATTTGTGTACTACAAGTTCTTATTGAAAGATAAAGAAGTGAAAAAGACATTAAGCAATTCTTTTGCTGCAATTCCTGGATTGCTTTTAGCAATGATTTTGTCAGTAAGCACTCCTTTGTGGGTTTTGATTTTAGGTGTCATTTTTGCTACTGTTATCGGAAAATTGCTTTTTGGTGGTTTCGGGCACAATGTCTTTAATCCGGCATTAATCGGTTATTTATTTTTAACAGCTGCTTATTTTTCTGTCATTACTGCAGGAAATGGATTTTTAAATGCTAGTGAAATTGTTGCTGGTGCAACACCAATGTCTATTTTAAAACAAGATCCTATTGGCAATTTTACTGTATTGATGAACCAATATGGGTTGTGGAAGATGTTCTTGGGATTGGTACCTGGTGCACTTGCAGAAACAAGCGCTTTGTTATGCTTGGTTTCTTTGGTCTTTTTAATTGTTAGAAAAGTTATTAATTGGAGAATTCCGGTTATTTATATTAGTACTGTTTTTGTCATTTCTTACATTGTTGGAGCGTTTAATGGTTATGCTCTCAGTTTGAATTATGCTTTATTTAGTATTTTTAATGGAGCTTTAATGTTTGGTGCTGTTTTTATGGCAACCGAACCTGTTACAAGCCCAAAGACACCAAATGGAAAAATTATATTTGCTTTGGGGCTTGGCGTTTTAACAGTACTATTTCGATTTAAAAGCAATATGCCAGAAGGGGTTGCTTCTTCCATTTTAGTCATGAATTTATTAACTGTTATCATCGATCGCATGGCTGCAAAACTTCGCGTTAGTGGAAATTTCAAAAAGATGGTTCTTACATATTCTCTTATCGGCCTATTATTTACTGGGATTGGTGTTTATGCGATGAGTGATTATCTTACGCCTAGTAGTGAACCGACCATTGCTTTGTCTAATCAATCACAAGATCCAAACACTTTAAACTTTAAATATACATTTGATGTTGATGGAAAAGAAGTCGTTGTCACTGTTGATAGAAATTATGCGATAACGCAAGTTAGTGTTGCCGATTACAATACAGATGAATTTAAGACTAAGTTTTTAGAACAAATTAATTCCAATAAACTATCAACTTATGTATTAAAAGTTGAAGAAACAGAAAATAATTTGTTGGTTCAAGTCGCTTCAAAAGGATTTGCATCAAATATTATTGTTGATGTTATTTTTGGAATTGACAATAAAATTTCTTCCGTTACCATCAATGCTGATGATGAATCCTATGATGAAGAATATAATGATGGGTGGAGCGCTGCTAATGGTCATCCAGCAACGGTTCTACCACCTTTGATTGTTCTTAATCAAGATGATTTGAGTGGTGTTGCTGTTGTCAGTGGTGCAACCGTTACTTCAAATGCTGTTTTAGCAGCCGTTGCAAATGCAAAAACATTTGTAAGTAATTTAACAGAAAATAATACATTCCGATTAACGGGAAAATCTCAAGATTATACATCTTTGGATTTTGTATATATTTTCCGTCAAGGCACAAACCGTTATGTTGTGAAAACAAATACTGCCAATGTGATTACATCATCGATTGATGAAGCATTGCGAAGCCAATTTGAAACGGCAATTCAGTCTAATTTATTCTTAAATTATATAGAGCAAGTAACAATCAATGCGAACATCACAACCGTGACTGTAAAAACGAGTGGTTATGCAAGCGCCATTACTTCTGTGGTCACTTTTAATGAAAGTGATGTATTAACAAATTTCGTGACAAATGTTGCAGAAGAATCATTTGATGAAGAATATAATACTTTATATCAATCAGAAAATGGTGATCCAGCGGTTGTTGTTCCTGCAGGAATTATTGCCAACGCCAGCGATTTATCACAAGTAAGTGTTGTCACAGGAGCTAGCGTAACTTCGGGAAGTTTAATTGAAGCTGCAAGACTTGCAATTGCATATATGGAGGCTAACAATGGCTAAACCTTTAAAATATTCATTGATCTTAATTGTTTTGGGAATTCTTGCAGGATTCTTACTTGCTTTTGTCAACAGCTTTACCTCTGAAATCATTAACGAGCGAAAACAAGAAGAAGTTCGTCTCGCCTTAATCGAACATTTCCCTTATGATTCTTATAGTATTGATCAATCAGATAACTACACAAATCTAGATTCAAAAATACTGGAAATTTACTTTGGTTTTGGTGCTGATAAGAAATTATCTTCCGTCATTTATAAAACCAAAGGAATTGGTTATGGTGGGGAAGTCATTAGCTTGGTTTGCATTAATGCCGATGGCACTTTTGTAGATGTAAAAATGGTTGAGGCAAGCAAAGAAACAAAGGGAATTGGCGATAAAGTATTTAATCATGACTTTAAGATTGCAACAGAATCCGTTGGTTCTTACGATGCAGAAGTACTTGCGCGTTCTTCCATGACATCAAATGCTGTCATTGGAGGAATAGAGGCAGCAGCAAATCATTTTAAAACGATTGCTGATACGTTGGGAGGTATTACCAATGACTAAACGCGAAAACTTTTTTAAGGGTTTTTGGAAAGAAAACCAAATATTGGTTTCTTTATTAGGGCTTTGTGCACCACTTGCGATTACAACTGCTGTTGAAAATGCCTTAGGCATGAGCTTAGCTTTGATGTTTGTATTAGTAATGGCAAATGTCATTGTTTCTGCCATCCGAAAAATTGTTCCCAATGAAATAAGAATTCCTATTTTCATTGTAATCATTGCTACATTGGTTACTTTGGTAGAAATGCTTATGGCTGCTTATTTGCCTGCATTGTCTAAGTCATTGGGCATTTGGATTCCACTAATTGTTGTTAATTGCATTATTCTTGGACGAGCGGAGGCCTATGCTTCAAAAAATAACGTACTAGATTCTTTGATTGATGCTGTTGGCATCGTGATTGGTTATTCTTTTGTCATTATTGTTATGTCCATGATTCGTGAATTCTTAGGTACTGGTGGACTTACGATTTGGGGAAATCTTGGATTTAATATCAATGAGATCTTTAATCGTCCTGAAGGTAATGAATTTAAGTTTTTCACAAACTTCTTTATGACTCCAACGAGTGCTTTCATCGTTTTAGGCTTTTTGATTGCCTTTGCGAATATTATCAATAATAGAAAAAATAATAAAAAGGCGGTGACAAAATAATGAGTTTTGGTGAAATTTTAGCTCTAGCCTTTAGTGCCATTCTTGTAGAAAATGTTATTTTGTCTCGTTTCCTTGGTGTTTGTCCTTTTCTAGGTGTCTCATCAAAACGAGAATCTGCCGTAGGTATGGGTTTTGCTGTTGTCTTTGTCATTACTTTATCGAGTGTAGTTGCTTGGGTTTTAAATGAATTCATCTTGCAACCTTTCGAAATGGGTTATATGTCGACAATTGTATTCATTTTGGTTATCGCATCGCTAGTACAAATCACTGAGATGTTCTTGAAAAAAGTATCTCCTGCACTCTATAAGAGCTTAGGAATTTACTTACCACTAATTACAACAAATTGTGCTGTTCTAGGAATGGCTAAAATCGTTGCAACTCCTGATTTTAATTTATTAACTTCATTTGTGTTCTCATTTGCATCGGCCATTGGATTTTTCCTTGTCATTTATATTTTTTCTTCATTACGTGAGAAAATTGAAAACGGCAATGTTCCTGCCCCATTTAAAGGTGTTCCGATTGCTTTGATCATGGCTGGTTTGATGGCGATGATTTTTGCAAAGTTTGTTGGGGTGATTTAAGATGTTGCTAAGTGTATTTACAAAGTTTTTCTTACCAATGATCGTACTGGCAGGTTTAGGAGGATTTTTTGGCGTGTTGTTGGCAGTACTGTCAAAAGTATTTGCAGTAGAAGTCGATGAACGTTTTACCAAAGTTTTGGAAATGCTTCCTGGTTATAATTGTGGCGCTTGTGGATTTCCTGGTTGCCAAGGTCTGGCGGAACAAATCGTTGCGGGAAAAGCAGATGCAATCAAATGCAAACCTGGGAAACAAGAGATGCGTGATCAAATTAAAGCTTATTTAGAAGCTGTTTCGAAAGATATAAAATCAGAAAAATAAGATAAAAAAATGGTAAGCATTTACATTTTAATATTGTCAAAATTGAGTTGATTTTTATAAATATTTTGGTATAATATATATGTCTCAATAAGAGGAGGAAAGACACATGTTTAAAAAATTATTAGTCCTTTTAGTTGTCGTTGCTTCAGTATTCGCTTTATCAGCATGTAAGACGGAAAGAACTTACGCTGCTGACGGGGTCTACACTGCTTTTTCAGCTGATCTCACAAATGGATCTGGACCGCAAATGACTTCTGTATCAGTCACAATCGAAAATGATAAAATTAAATCATTCTTCATTGATTGCACACAATCTTATGTAAAAGAGTATGTTTTAGGTGACAACCCTGCAACTACTGATGTTGTAGAAGAAGATTTTAAGGTTGCTCCAAAATCATTTGCATTTAATGAAAAATCTAAAAAAGAATTAGGCTACTTATATGGTATGCATAATGCAAACAACACTGCTGCAAGTTACACAAAACAAGATTTAACAACTGAAGCTGGCTTAAATGCTTACAAAGCTTATTTAACTTCTTCAGGCAAAAAAGAATGGTTTGAACAAGCTAATTTACTTGAAGCTTTCTTTAAAGATAACGATCCTGCAACTATTACTGTTGATGCAACTACAAAAGCTGTTAACAACGTAACAGGCGTTACCGTCAAAGATGGTGGCTATTCAAAATTAGCAACTGAAGCTTTAACTCTTGCAAAAGAAGGAAAAGCACAAGCTGTTGTTGTAAGTGGCACAGATATTATTTGGGCTACTGGAATTCTTGAAAATGGCAAATTCAAATCTCTTGAAATCAACACTTTACAAGGAAAAGTTGCTGCTGGAAAATTTGCTTGGAATCCTAAAAACAAACAAGAATTAGGATATTTATATGGAATGCACAATAAAGATGATGCAACTAATAGTTACACAAAACAAGATTTAACAACTGAAGCTGGCTTAAATGCTTACAAAGCATATTTAACAGCTGCTAGCAAAAAAGAATGGTTTGAACAAGTTAAATTATTATCTGATTATGTATTAGCTAATGGTTGGGATGGAAAAATCGTTACTTTGACTACTGGAAAATTAGACACAGCAAACTCTGCTGCTGCTCTTGCAAGTGTTTCTATCACTGCTTCTCATTATGCAGAAGTATTACATGAATTAGTTGAAAATTTCAAATAATTTATAAAAAAATTCGCTTGGAGGACTTCCTTCAAGCTTTTTTTATTGTTTGAATAAAATGATTTATTTATACGTTATATAATCGCTTTGAAAAAGCCAATAAACACAAGTGCTTTTCGTGTTGATTTTACAATGGTTTTTTTCTTTACAACTTTTCAATTTTATGTTATGATTAATATTAATGCAAAGGAGTAGATTGTTTGTGGAAAAGTATACAATGGAAAAATTAGTCAGTTTTTTAAAGCAACAAGGGTTTGTGTTTCAAGGAAGTGAAATCTATGGTGGACTTGCAAATGCTTGGGATTATGGCCCATTGGGTGTTGAATTAAAGAACAATATCAAAAAAGCTTGGTGGAAATCATTTGTTCAAAATACTCCTTATAATGTTGGTATGGACAGCGCTATTTTGATGAATTCTCAGGTTTGGATTGCTAGCGGTCATGTTGGTGGATTTAGTGATCCATTGACCGATTGTAAAAAGTGCGGAGTTCGTTATCGAGCCGACAAATTAATTGAAGAGCACACAAATGGAGAATTGACTGGTGATGGAATGAGCAATGAAGAATTGATGCAATATATTAAAGAGCATCAAATTGCTTGTCCTGCTTGTAAAGCAACGCAGTTTACAGATATTCGAAAATTTAATTTGATGTTTAAAACAAACCAAGGTGTGATTGAGGATGACAAAAATACTGTTTATCTTCGTCCTGAAACCGCCCAAGGTATTTTTGTAAACTTTAAGAATGTGCAGAGATCAACAAGAAAGAAACTTCCTTTTGGAATTGCACAAATTGGCAAAAGTTTTCGTAATGAAATCACTCCAGGAAACTTTATTTTTAGAACTCGAGAGTTTGAACAAATGGAGTTAGAGTTTTTCTGCAAACCTGACACTGATTTAGAGTGGTTTGCCTATTGGAAACAATATTGTTTAGACTTTTTAGATTCTATAGGACTGAATCAAGAGCGTTTGCGTTATCGTGATCATGAAGCGAAGGAATTATCATTTTATTCTAAGGCTACAACTGATATCGAATTTAAGTTTTATTTTGGATGGGGTGAACTTTGGGGAATTGCTGATCGTACTGATTATGATTTAGGCGTTCATCAAAAACATTCTCAACAAAGTTTAGAATATTTTGATCCAGAAACCAATACAAAATACTTGCCTTACGTGATAGAACCATCTGTTGGGGTAGAACGATTGTTGCTAGCTGTACTCACTAGTGCTTATGATGAAGAATTATTAGAAAATGGCGAGACCAGAGAAATACTCCATTTACCAACTCATCTCGCTCCGTATAAAGTAGCTGTGTTGCCTCTCGTAAATAAATTAAATGAACCGGCTTCAAAGCTATTTACTGATTTATCAAAACAATTTATGTGTGAATTTGATACCAGTGGATCAATTGGAAAACGTTATCGACGCCAAGACGCAATTGGGACACCATATTGTGTGACCTTTGATTTTCAATCATTAGAAGACCAAGCAGTAACTGTTCGGGATCGTGATTCCATGACTCAAGAACGCATTAAAATTGCGGATTTGCAATCTTACTTACAAACAAAAATAAACTAAAAAAGAGGTGATAATTTTGATTATATCTGAAGAATTGTTGAATAAAATCAAAAAAGAAGCAGACATTGTTAAAATTATCGGTGAATATATTAAACTAGAAAAAAAAGGTGCCAATTTTGTTGGCCTTTGTCCATTTCATCCTGATAACAATCCTTCGCTCAGTGTCTCTCCTTCTAAGAGTATTTATAAATGTTTTAGCTGTGGGGCCTCAGGAAATGTATTTACATTTATTCAAAACTATGAACATGTAGCTTTTCCAAAAGCAGTTCAATTAGCAGCAGAAAAATGTGGCATTAAGATTGAAGTTGATAAAAATGATGATTTTTCTCAACAATTGTCTAAGTATTACGAAATCATGCAAAAAGCAAGTGCTTTTTACGAGTTTTATTTAAAAAATACAAATGATGGAAAAGTTGCTTTAGACTATTTGCATAATCGGCATTTAAATGATGAAATCATCAAACGTTTTAAAATTGGATTATCACCATCAGCGAATGATCTGTTGTTTAAAAGCTTACAAAATGAAAAAATCCAACCTTTACATATGATTGAAGTGGGATTGGTACGATCAAATAAAGACTATTATGACGTGTTTAGAAATCGAATTATGTTTCCGCTAGAAGATTTATTGGGAAATATTGTTGGGTTTAGTGGAAGAGTTTTTCAAAAAAATGATCCCCAAGAAGCCAAATATTTAAATAGCAGTGAAAATTTGCTTTTTAAAAAAGGTCAACTTTTGTACAATTATAAAAACGCAATGAATGAAATTAAAAATAGTAATTCTGTTATCGTGTTTGAAGGGTTCATGGATGTGATTGCCGCATTTCGTGCTGGGGTTTACCATACTGTTGCTACCATGGGAACCGCTCTTACTCAAAGTCAAATCAAAGCCATTGGTAAATTAACAAAAAATGTGATTTTATGTTATGATGGTGATTATGCAGGAATTGAAGCTTCAAAAAAAGCAATTCATTTGTTCAATCAAGAAAGATTTAATGTATCGGTTGTAAAATTACCTAATGAACTTGATCCAGATGAATACATCAATCAATTTGGTGCTGCTAGCTTAAAGAAATTACTGCTTGAAGAACCTATCTCAGGAATGGATTATCTTTACGAAGTAGAAAAACGTAGTTTGATTGTTGCAGATATCAATAGTGTTGAACAATTTAAAAAAATCATATTTGAATATATGCATTATTATCACTCATCGGTTTTGAATGAACGTTATTTGCGTCAACTCTCCAAAGATTTAAACACAAGTGTTGAGAGCTTGACGACTGATTTTCAGAGTACGACATTTTTGAAATCAGAGTTTGTGAAAGACAAACAACATGATGTTGTGGATTTCATATCTGCTCCAAAACCAGCGATGCGTCATAAATTGCCTAAACCCAAATATTCTATTGCTGAACGAGGGCTCATTCGTCAAATATTTTGGTCAAAAGAAAATTGCTTAAAAGCAAAATCAATTTTAGGACAAATTTATGTTTTACCAAGACAGCGTGATTTATTGTATTCACTCTATGATTACTATCAAAAGAACCAAGAGATGGATGAACAAGCTTTTAAATCACATTTAAACAATGACATGATTGATTTATTGGTTGACATATTGCAAGATTCTAAAGAACCTTTTATTGAGTTGAATGAAATTTTTGATTTGATAACACAGTATAATAGTGAGAAAGCAACAGAAGTGGTTGCTTCCAGTTTTTTTGAAGAACCCACGGAAGAAAAGCTTGAGCAACTTAGAAAACTGAAAAAAACTACCATAAAATTTAAAGGAAGTGAAAATAATGATTAGTGACAACACATTGTTGCAAGACCTGATTGAAGAAGGTCGTAAAAAAGGGTATGTTGCTGTAAAAGATATCATTGCACTCGTCGATGAAGAAAGTGAAGAATTTGATGAAATCACAAAACTTCTCGAAAGTGAAAATATTGATTTGGTTCGTGATAACGATTTAGAAGCATACGGACAAGAAGAAGTAACCAATGAAAAATTTGGAGAAGATTTTGAAGGCTTCATTGGTGAATTAGAAGGTGATTCTGAATTCAATGAATTTACCAATGAAATTGAAAATGATTTAAAGACCAAAGACATTGATGATATCGTTTCTTCCTATGTCTCTCCAAGTCAAGCAGATGATCCAGTAAAAATGTATTTAAAAGAAATCGGACAAATTCCGCTTTTAACCATTAACCGAGAACTCGAATTGTCGCGAACCGTCCAACAAGGATTACTAGCCCAAGATATTATAAAAGCCGTTGAACGTGGCCGAAAAGAAGCAAGTGAAAATGATCTGCAAAGATTCAAACAATTTATTCAAGAAGGACAAGATGCTAGAGAAGTTTTGATTGAATCCAATTTACGTTTGGTTGTATCAATTGCAAAGCGCTATTTAGGAAGAGGCATGCAATTCCAGGATTTGATACAAGAAGGAAATATGGGCTTGATGAAGGCTGTAAACAAATTTGATCCTACAAAAGGATTTAAGTTTTCTACTTATGCTACTTGGTGGATACGTCAAGCAATCACGCGTGCCATAGCAGACCAGGCAAGAACCATTCGTATTCCGGTTCACATGGTTGAAACGATTAATAAATTGGTTAGAACCCAAAGAAAACTAACACAAGAATTACGGCGCGAACCTACTCCAGAAGAATTGGCCACTGAAATGAAGATTACAGTAGAAAAGGTTCAACAAATACAAAAGATTGCCCAAGAACCGGTATCATTAGAAACTCCTGTTGGTGAAGAAGATGATTCTACACTCGGAGATTTTGTTCATGATACAGACCTCCCTAACCCTTTGGATTATACCATCAATGAAAAATACAAAGAAGAAATCGATATTGTATTAAAGACATTAACTCCAAGAGAAGAAAAAGTACTTCGTTTGCGCTTTGGTTTGACAGATGGAAAAGCACATACACTAGAAGAAGTGGGAAAAGAATTTGGTGTCACAAGAGAACGAATTCGTCAAATTGAAGCAAAAGCCATTAGACGCTTACGTCATCCAACACGTCAAAAACGTTTGAGTCAATTTAAATAGTAAGTTGCCGAAAGGCAACTTTTTTATTGGTTTTCAAGGTTTATTTTGATATAATGAATTGAAAGAGAGATTTATTTATGATTTCAAAACGGTTGCAGACGATTGCATCTTTGATTCCACCCGCTAAAAGAATGGTTGATGTCGGGTGTGATCATGGCTATGTGATTATTGAAGCGTTCCAACATTATCAAGTTGAAAGTGCAGTTGCTCTAGATAATAAATCTGGGCCTCTTTCGAAAGCGTTTGATAATATCAAAGGATATGATTTTTTTGATCGGGTAAACTTCATATTGAGTGACGGTTTAAAAAACTTCTATGTTGCCGCGGATTGCTTTGTTTTTGCTGGAATTGGCGGATTGAAAATCGTTGAAATCATAAAAGATGGTTTCCAGAAATTAGGGGAGGCTAATATCATTGTTCAAGCCAATCGACATACTGCAAAAGTGAGAACTTTTTTATCTAATATGCAATATGTTATTAAGGAAGAACGCGTTGTTTATGAAGATGATAAATATTATGAAATCCTATTATTTGAAAAAACCAATACCAACATTGACTATACCAAAAATGAAATCGAATTTGGTCCCATATTATTAAAAAGAAGAGGAGAAGCATTTTTGAATAAATTACGCAATGATTTGCGAATTTTGCAACAAATCCCCCACAAAACACAATCTAATTTAGAAACACAAAAAAGAATTGAGGAAATCCTATGTATATCAAAGAAGTCATAGATTATTTGGAAAAAAGATATCCCAAAGTCGATGCCGTTGATTTTGATCAAGAACGTATTGGTTTGATTGTTGGTGATGAGAATTTAATTGTACAAAACATTCTTTTTTCCTTAGATTTAACCCTTGAAGTTGCCCAAGAAGCGATTGAAAATGGGGTTAATTTCATTATTACACATCACCCGTTTATTTTTACGCCTTTGTTTAAAATTCCTTTTATAAGTGAAAAAGGAAAAATATTAAAATTATTGTTTGAACATCAAATTTCAATCTATGCGATGCACACCAATTTAGACGTCGGATTAGATGGTGTAAATGAAGTCTTGGCGAAATTAATCGGAATAAAACAGATTCATGAAGTTAACGAAGAACGAAAAGGTAATTTTTTACGTTTTGGATTAATTGATCCGATGACACTTGAACAATTGGGAAATCATGTAAAAAATCAATTGCAAGTAACTGGCGTCAAAATCATCGGTGATTTAAAACAAATCATAAAAACCGTAGGTATTGTTGGTGGCAGTGGAGCTCATGATGAAGACATTCAAGCGGCACTCAATGCGAAAATTGATTGTTACATTACTGGTGAAATCAAACTCCCTGCAGCACAGATGGCTCATTTTCACAACCTAGCAATGATTGAAGTCAATCATGGTGTGGAAAAGCTTGTTTTTCATGAGTTATCTAAAAAAATGAAAAACGATTTGAATATAAAAAGCGAAGTATTTGTTTCTCGTATTGAAACAGATCCACTCTATTTTCTTTAAAAACAAGGACGAAATATCGTCCTTGCTTTCTTTTTATGATTTAAGGTTTTTACTGATGACGTATATAAAGGTTGTTTTTAAAATAAAAAATCAGGCTAATATTGATTAGCCTGGTACATTATGGAATTATTTTTCAATAATTGCGTCAACTGGACATACTTCTTGGCATGCTCCACAATCAATACATGCATCTGGATCAATCACATAGATGTCGCCTTCTTTAATGCAATCAACTGGGCACTCTGCGGCACATGAACCACAAGCGATACAAGAATCAGTAATAAATCTTGGCATTATAATTCCTCCTCTTTGAAACAATCATATTATAGCATACATAAAATAAAAAATAAACAATATTTTAAACTAAAACATTTTCATTGTATTTTTGTTAATTTTGTAGTAAAATATTAACATGAAAAAGGAGTGAATCAAATGGTAAACTTAACTTGGTGGGTTTTTACTTTAATTTTGTTAGGCGTTTTAATTGTGGGCGCAGTCGCTGGTTTCTTTATTTCAAGGACCATTTTTACAAAGTATCTTGAAAAGAATCCTCCAGTAAATGAAAAGATGATTAGAGCAATGATGCAACAAATGGGAAGAACCCCTAGTGAAAAACAAGTAAGACAAGTAATGGCTTCAATGAATCAAGCCAAAGCAAAATAGCAAAAGATGCCTTTATTTGAGGCATCTTTTATTTTTTAAAGTAAAATAAGGGCTCTTCATGCTTAATTAATCTTTTTATATTTTCTTTGTGGCGGATTATGATAATAAAGTAAATCACCAAATGGATCAAAGGAAAATAAATATCGATAGGCAATTGAAATATAGGGTCATATCCAATTCCAAAAAGGATAAAAGTAATGAGTAGAGTGATACCAGTACTGAGGATTGAAGCAAAGGAAACGAGTTTTGTTGATACAACTAGAATAATAAATAATAAAAAGCCAAAAACAAATAGCCATGGGGAAAACCCCAACAAAACTCCGGCAGTGGTTGCTACTGCTTTACCACCTTTGAATTTGATGAATATGGAAAAACTATGACCTAGAACAGCTGCAAGACCGTATATCATAGGTGATAAGAAGCAGTAAATACTTGGTATGATATCAAATCTAAATAAAAAAACAATCATTGCTCCTTTCATCAAATCAAGTAGAAAAGCTAAAAAGGCAAATCTAAAACCTAAAACTCTGCCGATATTTGTAGCACCGATATTCTTACTTCCGTGGTCACGTATATCAATACCTCTTAGTTTTCCTATCAGATAGCCAAAAGGAATGGAACCTAGTAAATATGCCACGACGATTAAACCGTATTTAATGAATTCAACCATTCTTAACAACCTCTTTAATAAATAATATATTTTAGATTATAACAAAAAAAGGAGAAAATTGCAAAGATAATGTGTGATTAAAATCGAAAAAAATGTCATAAAAAATATATTCATGTTTTTTCAAAAAAGAAGAAATTCACAAGTTTAAATATGTTCAAATATATATATTGAATATAAATAAATAGTTTAAATTACAGTTTACTTTTTATTAAATATATGCTATAATAAAATATAGAACAAGAGAGGAATGATTAAAATGGCGAAGATGATTGAGAATGTTTATGATGAGTCAAAGATTCAGGTTATGCAAGGACTTGAGGCTGTTAGAAAACGTCCAGGAATGTATGTTGGAAGCACGGATTCAAGAGGTCTACATCATTTGATATGGGAAATTGTGGATAATTCCATCGATGAAGTTTTATCGGGTTATGGAAGCCATATTAAAATCATCATTCATAAAGGAAATTCTATTGAAGTGACAGACAATGGACGAGGTATTCCCATTGGTATTCACAAAACTGGTGTTCCCACTCCACAAGTTGTTTTTTGCACTCTTCATTCTGGAGGAAAATTTGGCACAGATGGTGCATACAAAGTTTCGGGCGGACTACATGGCGTTGGTTCTAGTGTTGTCAATGCTTTAAGTGAATGGGTTGAAGTTACCATTTCTCGTGATGGAAAAATATTTTTTCAACGTTATGAAAATGGGGGAGCAACCATCAAAAAATCGAAAATTATTGGCGAATCGAAGAAAACCGGAACTTCAGTTCATTTTAAGCCAGATCCAACTATCTTTTCTACTACGATTATTGACTATAAACTATGTGCCCAAAGATTTAAAGAATCGGCATATTTGATTAAAGGCTTA
>CAZYFI010000011.1:7955-14450 GCA_964646985.1 uncultured Bacteroidales bacterium | reverse complement strand
GTAGACTTCTATTGATTTGGAATGTCGATTCATTTGTGAGTCTAAATTGATAGTCTCCACTGACTCTATCTAATTTAGTATATTGCCTTAGATCTACTACGACTTTCTTTTCATTATTAGTGTCTAGAATTAATGGATGAAAGAACTGGGGCCTCTGATACTTTCTTTTTTCATGAAGGAATTGCTGCATTTGTAAAGAGCATCAACCAAGGAAAAGAAATGATTCATGAACCAGTTTATCTAGAAGGAACTTCCATGAATATTCAAGTTGAAGTAGCGTTGCAATACAGTGCAAAATCATTTTCTGAAAATATTTACTCTTTTGTAAATAACATCCGTACACGTGATGGCGGAACCCATGAAACTGGTTTTCGTTCTGCCTTAACAAAAGCGTTCAATGATTATGCACGTATGAAGGGATTGTTGAAAGATAAAGATCCAAATTTAGATGGTGCCGATATTCGTGAAGGTTTAACTGCTGTATTGTCGATTAGGATTGGAGAAGATATTTTACAATTTGAAGGGCAAACAAAAAATAAACTTGGTACAGCTGATGCAAAGGCGGCAGTAGAAAATATTGTTTCGGAAAAACTGAAGTTCTATCTCAATGAAAAAGGCGAGATTGCCAACTTGCTAATTCAAAATGCCTTAAGAGCTTTTAAAGCACGCGAAGCAGCCAGAAAAGCGCGCGATGAAGTGCGAATGATCAAGCAAAAAGTCACCAAAACAGCAAATTTAGCCGGAAAATTAGCTCCTTGTCAAGAACGAAATCCCAAAACGAATGAGTTGTTTATTGTAGAGGGAGATTCTGCTGGTGGCAGTGCCAAACAAGGAAGAGATCGACGTTTTCAAGCCATTCTGCCTTTAAGAGGAAAAGTAATTAACTCCGAAAAAACAAAAACCGATGAATTATTAAAAAACGAAGAAATCATGTCAATTATTTATTCTATCGGTGCTGGATTTGGTATGGATTTTAATGCTAACAAATCAAATTTTAATAAAATTGTAATCATGACCGATGCCGATACCGATGGAGCGCATATTCAAATATTGCTGTTAACTTTCTTTTTCCGTTATATGAGAGAATTGATCGAAAAAGGCCATATTTATATTGCTCTTCCCCCTTTATATAAAATTACCAATAAAAATGCGATTGAATATGCTTGGACTGATGAAGAATTAAAAGAAAAAGCAGCAAGTTTAAAGAATATCAATATTCAACGTTTCAAAGGTTTGGGTGAAATGAATGCTGAACAATTATGGGATACCACAATGAACCCTTCAACACGAACTTTAATAAAAGTAAATATTGAAGATTTCACGGATGCTGATGATCGTATTGCAACATTAATGGGTGATGATGTGGAACCAAGAAGAGAATGGATCGAAAATAATGTTTCCTTTGAATATGAAGATAATTTCACTTTAGAAGAGGTTGATTCAGATGAATAAGAATGTGAAAAAGAAAAGCTTAAGTGCAATTATAGAAAATTTCGTTAGCGAAAAAATACTAGAAGAATCATTAGAAGAAATCGTTGGTGAGCGATTTGCAAGATACTCTAAGTATATCATTCAAGATCGCGCGCTCCCAGATGCTCGTGATGGATTAAAACCAGTTCAACGACGCATATTATATGCTATGTTTAAACTTGGAATGTTTTCCAACAAACCATATAAAAAATCGGCACGAATTGTAGGGGATGTCATTGGTAAATATCATCCTCATGGTGATACCTCTGTATATGATGCAATGGTTAGATTGTCACAAAACTTTAAAATGCTTTTGCCTCTGATTGACATGCATGGAAACAATGGTAGCATGGATGGCGATCCTGCTGCAGCTATGCGTTATACGGAAGCAAGATTATCGAAATATTCAGAATTTTTACTACAGGATTTAAATAAGAAAACAGTAGGATTTGTTCCGAATTTTGATGATGAGGAATACGAACCAACAGTCCTTCCAGCCAAATTCCCCAATTTATTGGTGAATGGATCATCTGGTATCTCTGCTGGTTATGCAACAGAGATACCTCCGCATAATATTGATGAAATCATTTCAGCGGTTATTTATTTGATTGACCATCCCAATGCAACCATTGCCGATTTAATGAAAATTGTCAATGGGCCTGACTTTCCTACTGGTGGAATTGTACAAGGAATTGAAGGGATTAAAAAAGCCTACGAAACAGGTCGTGGGAAAATTAGTGTCAATGCGAAAACAGAGATTGTAGAAAATGAAAATCAAAATCAGATCGTTATTACGGAAATCCCATATGAAGTTAACAAAGCCAACCTAGTTAAGAAAATGAGCGAAGTTTATGTGCAAAAAAATGTCGATGGAATCGTCGATATTCGTGATGAATCTGATCGACAAGGGTTAAGAATTGTTATTGATTTGCGAAAAGATGCCAATCCCGAATTTATCCGTAGTTTTTTTATGAAATCAACCGAGTTGTCGATTAATTATAATTTCAATATGGTGGCCATTGCTAACAAACGTCCAATGATGATGAATTTAAAAGATTCTTTATCTGCTTATATTGATCATCAACGTGAAGTGATTACCAATCGCAGTAATTTTGAATTAAACCAAGCCAAACGACGATTGCATATTGTCAGTGGTTTGATTGCAATGACTTCGATTTTAGATTCTGTGATTCAAACCATGCGTAATTCATCAAACAAAAAAGATGCAAAAGAAAACTTGATTAGTAACTATAATTTTTCTGAAGAACAAGCTGAAGCGATTGTGATGTTACAACTATATCGTTTAACTAATACTGATATTGTGTTGCTTCGCGAAGAAGAAGAAAATTTAAAGGCTTTGGTTATAAAATTATCAGAAATTCTTTCAAATGAAACAATATTGCTTAAAACGATTAAAGATGAATTGTTGGCAACAAAGAAGGAATTATCTACACCAAGAAAATCAGTGATTGAACATGAAATTGAAGAACTTAAAGTAGAAGTAAAAGAATTAATTGCGAAAGAAGATGCTGTTGTTATCATAACCAATGATGGCTACATTAAACGAATGACACCAAAATCTTATGCAAATAATGAAGAAACAAAATTAAAAGACAATGATATTATCATTGCGACTTATGAAGTAACAACGACCGACACTTTACTATTATTTACAAATCTTGGAAATTACGTTTTCTTGCCAATTTCTAAAATACCCGAAGTGAAACATAAAGATTTGGGTTATAATGTCAGTACATTGGCTGCAATTGAAGCCAATGAAAAAATTATTTTTACTGTACCAATTGATGATTTTGAAAAAGAACGATATTTGCTTTTCACAACGAAAAATGGATTGATCAAACGCACCCACATTCGTGAATTAAACGCCAACCGTTTTTCACGAGCTTTAAAAGCAACAAAGATTCGAGAAGAAGATGAACTTGTTAGTGTGGACATTTCAAGTGAAGATAGATCTGAAGTTGTTGTATTAACCAAAGAAGGTTTTATGAACCGTTACAACGCCGATGAAATTAGTGTAATGGCCCCACCGTCCTTTGGCGTCAAAGCAATGGAATTAAAGAGCAGGCCTTATGATGAAGTGATTGGTGGCCACTATATACAACAAAAAGATTTGATTGTTATTTTAACAATCAAAGGAAGCATCAAACGTCTTCGCCCTGATGAAATATTAAAAGGCAAAAAGAATCATGTTGGCAAACAATATTTACAAATAACGAGAACTGCACCAAATTTTGCCATTCATTCACAGATCATTCATCGCAAAAACGCAAACGCCAATTTAGATTGCTATCTATTTGGAGTGAAAGGTCATGTAGATATTGACTATGCTGCAGTGAAAAATGCGACAGCACAAACCGGTAAAAAAGTTACAACAACAGATGTTGGGAAACCTGAGAAATTAGTTATTGTTCGCAATAACAACGATTTTGAGTGAAAAATACGTGATAAACCCCTCTTGTGAGACGATTATCTTTTAAAAGGTGAATAATTACTCATTGAACGATTACAGGAGGGGACATCTACAAAAATAAGGGGAAAAATATATGAGTTCAATTCTTAATATCAATCGGTTCATCATTCCAAATGATGTTATCGTAACATTGACTAAAATTTATCATTGGATTGGCCAAAATCAAAATTTTCTTGAAGTGGTAAAAAGTGACATGAATCGTATTGTTGAGCAAACAGTAGAACGTGATAGTTACTTCTTATCGAGAATTTTAGAGCTTGAAATCAGTGATGCAAGAACAAGGCTAATTATCACAAAAAACTCAACTGCAAGAACAAAAGAAGAAACAACGCTTTATAATATCAAAGAAATGCTCATGTTAATTCAATTGAAATTTTCTTCTTTGCATTACCAAAGTAATGATATTTTAAATTTAGTCAATGCTATTTATAAGCATTACTCTGATATCAAATTTGATTACTCATCGCAAGACAAAAAAACACTATTACAAAGCCAAGCCTTTCGAAGCAAAAGAGTGATTTTAGATGATGTGATTACTCAGATGGATGTATTATTGGAAAAAGAAACTTTTGAAAAAACGACACTCTACTTACATTTCTTTGTTGATTTATATAACATTGCTCCATTTACAGCCCACAATGATACTGCAGCCTTATTTCTTTTGTATTTATTAATTCTAAAAGCAGATTTGCATTGTTTTCGTTTCATTAGTTTTTTTGAATTAATATACAACAGTTATGATGAATTCAAAACCGAACTAAATAACGCCAGTTTCAACTGGAAAGAAGGATTTTCACAGACTTTAGGTTTCGTTCGATTTATGAATCGGATTATGATACAAGGCTATGAAAAAACGCATCACATAATCAAAGAATATCGCTTTGATGCAAACATCAATAAGGCAAACAATATTGAAAATACAATCACAACACTTCCTGATATTTTTACAAAAGAAGATATACGTTTGATTCATCCCTATGTAAGCGAATCGACAATCAATCGGGCTTTGATGAAATTGCGTGATCAAGGTTTTATCAAACCAACCGGAAAAGGTAGAAGTGCCAAATGGATGCGTATTTATAAAGGGTTTAATCGTGAATAAAGTGAATTACCATACTCATACCTATTTATGCAAACACGCGATAGGGACACCAATTGATTATGTAAAAAAAGCAGTAGAGAATCATTATAAAGAAATTGGGATTAGTGATCACGGACCTTTGGTCCCAGGATGGGGCCTTCGAATGACGTTAAATGAATTCCACGATTTTTATTTAAAAAGTATTGAATATGCCCAAATGCAATACCAAGGACAAATAAAAGTATACAAAGGGCTTGAACTAGAATATTTAAAAGAATATGATACATTTTACCAAATGTTATTAGAACATCTCGATTACATCATTCTTGGCCAACATGTGTGCTACATCAAAGATAAACTCCACGATATTTATAGTTTTATGACTCCTGAAGCAGTAATTAGTTATAAAGATCTAGTCGTAGCTGGGATGGAGTCAAAGCACTTTAGAATCTTAGCTCATCCAGATGTATTTATGTATAAATATAAAAAATGGGATGATTTAGCAATTGAAATTTCTAAAGACATCATTGAAAGTGCAATTAAAAATAATGTTTTGCTTGAACTCAATGTGAATGGTATTAGAAGAGGAACTATCATGAACCAAGATCAAGAACAAACTTATATTTATCCAAGGATTGAATTTTGGCGTTTGGTAAGTCAATATCGTGATGCAAAAGTAATCATTGGCGAAGACAATCATGACCCGAAATTGACCAACGATGAGGCTTGTGAAATTGCAAGAAAAATGGCACAGCGGCTGGGAATAAAACTGGTACAAAGTTTATTTGAGGAATAATATGAGTAAGAATCGCTTATTTTACACCATATTTTCGCTTGTAATCGCTTTGTTTTGTTTGATTATGATTTTTATCGATGGGATCAATAAAAGCATTTATATGATTGTTTTATTCGTTTCTTTGTTTATCATATTCTATTTAAGAATTATTGAAATTGCTCGTTTGGTCAGGCTGCATAATATTTATTTTCATAAATGTCAACCAAAACAATTTTTAGAAGAACAAAGAAAAATGAAAGAAGAATTTTTATTTGATCAACATCAAAAATTAAAGTATGATTTTTTACAAGCAATGACGTTAATTGATGCTGGTTTATTAAATGAAGCAAAAGACAGATTAAATATTCTCAACGGTAAAATTTATCAACTACAAGCTTCAGATTTGTTTGGATTATTAACAATCTGGGTTTATTATTTTGATGAATGCAACAACCTAGAATTAATGGAGATTTATATCAACAAAATTCGAACTTTGATCATAGATTTTCCCAGCAGCTTAAAATCAAAAGCAGAACATAATTTTCGTTTTTTACAAGCTAGGTTCTTTGTTAGAAGTAATATTTACATAGATAGTGCTGAATCTATTTTTAATGATATTTTTAAAGGCAAGCATCAAATGCTTAATGTCATCAAATCGATGTATTTCCTTGGTTTAAT
>CAZYFI010000011.1:0-7945 GCA_964646985.1 uncultured Bacteroidales bacterium | reverse complement strand
CCCTTCATCAAAACAAACCAGAGGTAGCATTAGAAAGATTAAACTTTATCATTCATACCAAAAAAGAACAGTTACTCATCTATCACAAAAGTTTAAAAATTGTAGAAGACATAAAAGGAAGTAAAACGGCTGTATAAGCCGCTTTTATTTTTCTGATTTTTAACCTAAACAACTACCGATAATATATATTATGTTAAATATAATATGTGTAGGACTGTGGCCGCTAAAACTTTACCATGTTGAAACATTCAAATGTTTGAAAACCATTTATAACCAGATGGTTGTTAACTTTTTTTATATCTTGTTATTATATAATATATAACCTATGGTGATGCTTTGGATTGTTGTCATTTGCAAAAGAAATCATTATTTATTTTCTCATTTTACTCGTTAACAATTAGATATTAATGCTTTGTTTTTAAACGTGAAAAAAATGTAATATTCTTTTTAAATTTAAGCTGGTCTTAAATTTTGTTACTTACTTTTTGTTATATTGGAGGTTCTTTTTCATGTTAAATTTATTTATATTAACAGCTTTTTCAGATATTATTATTGATAAATAAATGGTGTCAAACATGATTGTTGATTATAATTAACGTTTCTTCTTAAAAGGTTATTTGTATATATATATTCCATTATAATCAAAACTTCCTAAATTAATATTGTTAATGTGTTATGTAACTTACTAAATATTCTATTTAAGATTAAGATATGGACAGATAAAAAATGGTTTAATTTCGTTTTAAATAACTTAACCATTATTTATCAGCTATGACCCTAAAAAGCGATTTGAGAGGAAATTTGAGGGTTTAAGATGCTCGTATATTGGTTTTTATATGATAATATAAAAAAAGACACTTTATCACAAAGTGTCTTTTGAATTTAAATGTGTTTAAGAAACCATTCCAAGAAATTGCTTCTTACTTCATCTTTGCACAGTTCTAATAATATTTCATGTCGTGCATTTTCATATAGTTTAAATTCGATGTCTTTAATTTGATTTTTTTGGTAAATGTTGAAAAGTTTGGTAACGTCTTTCGCATAACCACCAACAGGATCTTTGCTACCACTGGCAATAAATATTGGCAGATCCTTTGGTACAAGTTCATAATTTTTATTAATCATTTGCAGACCTTGGAAAAAAGTTTTAAAAAAAGCAACGGTAAATAGTCCACCACAATATTCATCTTTCACATACTTGTCAACTTCTGCTTCATCGCGATTTAACCAATCAAACGCTGTTCTATTGGGTTTGAATCCTGAGTTGTATGATTGAAAGGTAAGTTTATCAATAAATTTGCTTCTATGTTTTGGGCCTTTGAAAAAAGCAATTAATTTGGAAAAAAAGGATCCTGCTTTCAAAAGCATCAATGGATTTTTCATTGCACCTGATAAAATCACGCCATTAATCATTTTCCCATGAAGTTGGCAAAAACGTTGTGATACAGCTGATCCCATGCTGTGCCCAAGTATAAAAACAGGAACGTTTGGATATTCTGTTTTTATGTTTTCGACTATTTCTTTTACATCAGATACCAAAGTATCGAATGTAATCATATCACCAAGATAACCATAATTCTCTTTTGACGAAATGGAACCTTTGTGACCTCGTTGATTGTGACCAAAAACAACAAAACCGTTGTCTGTCAGTAGTTTCGCAAAATCATCATATCTTTCTACATGCTCTGCCATACCGTGAACAATTAAAACGACACCTTTTGTTGTTACTATTTCTGGATTTTCCCATTTATAGCATTGAATTGCCCCTTCATTGCTTAGATTTAATACTTTTTGTTCTTTTCTCATAACGCTCTCCATCATCTTTATTTTAAAATTTCATTTAAAAAACTTTGACCGATTTGAGGGGCTGGAGTATTAAAGTTTTCTGCGATTGTTGCTCCAACATCAGCAAATGTGTTACGAATTCCTAAACTTTGGCCAAGAAGCAAAGGATTGTAGACCAATAAAGGTACAAATTCACGTGTGTGGTCTGATCCTGCATGGGTTGGATCGTTTCCATGATCAGCACAAATCATTAATAAATCATCCTCTTTCATGTGAGGAATGAGTTTAGATAAATCATCATCAAATTCTTCAATTGATTTCGCATATCCAAAGCTATCGCGGCGGTGCCCAAACAAAGCATCAAAATCAACTAGATTTACAAAACATAATCCGGAAAAATCTTGTTTTGCAACATGAATTGTTTCGATCATGCCGTGTTGATTGCTTTTGATCTTCGTTGTTTTGGTAATCCCTTCGCCATCAAAGATGTCATTTATCTTTCCAATGGCGATGACTTGCTTATTTGCTGCTTTTACATAATCTAAAACTGTTTTTTGAAAAGGTTTTACTGCATAATCATGACGATTTGCCGTTCTTGTAAAAGAATCCTTGTTTTTACCTACAAAAGGTCTTGCAATTATTCTTCCAACAATCCATTTTGGATTTTCGAGTGTTAATTTTCTCGCAATTTCACATACACGATATAATTCTTGTAATGGAATGATTTCTTCTGATGCTGCGATCTGTAAAACCGAATCAGCACTTGTGTAAATAATGAGAGAACCTGTTTGCAAATGTTCTTCTCCCAAGTCTTTGATAATTTCTGTTCCACTAGCAGCGATATTACCAATAAATTTATGATTGGTTCGTTTTTCTAATTCATCAATGAGTTCTTTTGGAAAACCATTTTCTGTAAAAGAAGGAAACGATTTGGTTACATGAACACCCATTAATTCCCAATGTCCAGTTAAAGTGTCTTTCCCGACACTGATTTCCCGCATTTTACCAAAAGACGCTTTTGGAGTTAAAGTGCTTGGCGTATTATTAATATTTGTAATATTGCCAATTCCTAGTTGCTGTAATGTTGGAATATGAAAGTCCTTCTTACTGTAACTTAAGTGTTTTAAGGTGTTGGTGTTTGCATCATTGTAATTTTCTGCATCTTCTTGCGCACCAACGCCAACAGAATCGATGACAATGAGAAAAATGCGTTTAAATTTTGTCATTTTTTTCTCCTTTTGTTGCTCTAGGATGAGCTGTTAAATATAATTCTCTTAAACGAGCATTGTTAATGTGCGTATAAATTTCCGTGGTAGAGATATCTTCATGACCAAGTAATTCTTGAATGTAACGCAAATCAATTCCTCGTGCCAACAAATGGGAAGCAAAGGAATGTCGTAATTTATGGGGAGAAATGGATTTGGTAATGCCAGCTTTTTTAGCACTTTCTTTGATGATAATGTAAAAAGATTGGCGTGTCATTGGTTCTCCCAAATGAGTTAAAAATACATAGTCGTTTTGATGCTTGCTAATCAATTTTGGTCTTGCTTGCGTCAAGTATAACTTCACAGCAAAAATGGCTTGTTCTCCAATTGGGACAATTCTTTGTTTCTGCCCTTTTCCAAACACATCAATAAATCCCATTTCTAGATGAAGATCTTTAAACTGCAATTGAACCAATTCACTAACGCGAAGACCTGAAGAATAAGCTATTTCAATCATCGCTTTATTGCGAATGCTAATTGGATCTTCATTGGTAAAACAATTTAATAATTGATCGATTTCTTCAATTGAAAGGATGATTGGCAATTTTCTTTCTTTTTTAGGGCTAGCAAACTGTTTCGCTACATTTATTTTAACATACTTCTCTTGAAAAAGAAATCGATGAAATGATTTGATTGCGGAAAGTTTTCGTGACAAGCTTCCACTTGAGACTTGTTTTCGTTTTAAGTTTGCTATAAATTGACGGATGTCATCAACAGTGATGTCAATTGGATCGTTTCTCAAGCGATATTTTGTTAGGTATTCTAAATATTGTTTTAAGTCGCTTTCATACCCTCTTTTTGTATGGATACTGAGGTTTTGCTCGCCAGTTATATAATAAAGATATTCATGTAAGTAATTTTCCATAACAACCTCATTTACACAAAGTGAATCAGAACTTCATTTGATAAAAATAATTTAGATTGGGGAATAAATAATTTTCCTTCTTCCATTGATAACAAATCTTTTTTTATTAATTCATGAATCACAGGAAACATAATCATAATATCGGTTTGATATCGATTATTGAATGATTTTATGTCAATACCTTTGATTTTACGCAACCCCAACATGAGATGTTCCTTCATTTGTTCATCGATTGATAATTCTATTTCTTCTTCATATTGCAAATGAAGTTGATCTATAGAAAAAAAATAGGCATTTAAATTTTTTATATTTGTATATCTTTTATTTTCAATGTAATAACTGGCTCCCGCGCCAATACCTAAGTAATGCTCATTGTTCCAGTAAGTCAAATTATGTAAGCATTCATAACCGCTCAAACAGTAATTACTTATTTCATATGGATAAAAGTGCATGGTTTCTAGATAGTGTTGTGCTTTAAAGTATAGTTCTTCTTCTAAATCATCATCCATTTCTTGGAATTGACCTTTCCATCTGAGATAGTCTAATACGGTTCTATCTTCTAAAATCAGCGAGTACAATGATATATGTTTTGCACCATATTGGATAGCAAGAGTTAAATCGTGTTTTAAATCTTGAACACTTTCAGAACCAACTCCAAACATAATATCAACATTGATGTTATCAAACCCAAAGTCTTGGCATAACTTTAATGCCGCTACGGCTTGTTCTTTTGTGTGCTTTCGATTTAAAATATTTAGTTTTTGCTGGTGGAAAGATTGAATTCCTAAACTTAGGCGATTCACATGATTGTTATGTAATAAACTCAATAATTCAGCGGTAATATCATTGGGATTGGCTTCTATTGTAAACTCTTTCATTTGTTCTGGTTTTATATAATGATATAGTGCTTGAAAAATGGCAGAAAACTGTGATTTTGAAAGAATGGAAGGTGTTCCCCCACCGATGTAAATGGTTTCTATATGTTCCATCAAATCATGTTTCATATGAATTTCCCGAACCAAATACTGAACATATTGATCAATTAGCTCAGGTTTTGCTCGCATTTTATAAAAGTCACAATAGGAACAAATAGAAGAGCAAAAAGGAATGTGAATGTATAGAGCCTTTAATTCCTTTTTTTGTTCGTTATTTATTATCATCAATGCTTAACACCGCCAAGAAAGCAGCTTGGGGAACTTCCACACTTCCAATCGTTTTCATTCTTTTTTTGCCTTCTTTTTGTTTTTGTAAAAGCTTCTTCTTTCGACTAATATCTCCACCGTAACATTTTGCAAGGACATTTTTCCGTAACGCTTTTAATGTTGAGCGAGCAATCACTTTGGTTCCGACTGCAGCTTGAATCGGAACTTCAAACATTTGTCTTGGAAGCAATTCTTTTAATTTTTCGGTTATGATTTTGCCACGATAAAAAGTAGCATCTTTGTGTAAGATCAAACTGAGGGCATCAATCTTTTCACCATTTAACAAAATATCCATTCTGACTAATTTAGAAGGAAGATAATTGGATAATTGATAATCAAAAGATGCATATCCTTTTGTAGAAGATTTTAATCGATCAAAAAAATCATAAATGATTTCAGCAAGAGGCATTTCATATTCTATAGTAACACGAGTGGCCTCAATATATTTCATGTTTTTAAAAATTGCCCGTTTGCTTTGGCAAATTTCCATAATTGGTCCTATATATTCAGTTGGTGACATAATTGTCGTAGTGACATAGGGTTCTTCAATCGATTTGATAAAATTTGGTTCTGGCATGAGAGAAGGATTATCAATAATAACCATCGATCCATTTTCTAAATGAACTTGATAACTAACGCTTGGTGCAGTGGCAATTAGATCTAGATTAAATTCACGTTCAATGCGTTCTTGGATGATATCCATATGAAGCAATCCCAAAAACCCAACACGAAAGCCAAATCCCAATGCTTGTGAACTTTCTGGTTCAAATGCCAAAGCAGCATCATTTAATTTTAGCTTTTCTAAAGCGTCTTTTAATTCACCAAATTTTGTATTATCAATGGGAAACATTCCACAAAAAACCATGGGATTGAGATGACGATATCCAGGAAGTGGATTAGGTGAAATGTGCGGTTTACTGGTAATGGTATCACCAACTCGAACTAGATTAATATCTTTGATACTTGCTGCTAAAAAGCCAACATCACCGCATGATAAAAAATCTCTTTTCACTTCATTTGGCGTGTACACACCTAAATCTGTGACTTCAAACTCCATGCCATTGGCCATCAAAATGATTTTATCGCCTTTTCTTATGGTTCCATTTACAATTCGAATACTGGGAACAATCCCTCGATATTGGTCATAATAGGAATCGAAAATCAACGCTTGTAGCGGAGCATATGGGTCTCCTTTTGGAGCAGGAACTTTTCTTACAATCATTTCCAGAACTTCTTTAATCCCAGTCCCTAATTTTGCAGAAACCAGCAAGGCATCTTGGGCATCAAGTCCAATCACGTCTTCGATTTCTTTTTTTACAAATTCTGGATTGGCATTAGGCAAATCTATCTTGTTGATCACAGGTATAATTTCTAAATTATTATCCATCGCTAAGTAAACATTGGCAAGTGTTTGCGCTTCTATTCCTTGTACCGAATCCACTACCAATATTGCGCCTTCACATGCCGCTAGTGACCTGGATACTTCATATGTAAAATCAACATGTCCTGGGGTATCTATCAAATGAAAAATATAATCAATTCCATCGTCAGCTTGATATATGATTTCTAGTGCTTTTAATTTAATTGTAATTCCACGTTCTCGTTCAATGTCCATAGAATCAAGTAATTGTTCTTTCATTAATCTTGCTTCTACAGTATGGGTTAATTCTAATATGCGATCCGCCAATGTACTTTTACCATGATCAATATGGGCGATGATGGAAAAATTGCGGATATGTTTTTGTCTTAATTTTAAATCATTTGTTAAGTGGTTCATATTTATCATTTCCTATAGTATTTATTTTACATTATTTTCACAAAAAACGCAATCATTATTCACTTCCATAAAAACGTTCTATTTGCATCTTTTCTCAAAAAAGATTATCTTGAGAATGATGCATTTTAATAAATAAAATGCTATAATAAAGCTTAGAAAGGCTAAAATGAATCCATTATGAAGATAAATTATCCAAATCCCTCCATAAAGATTGAAAAGCCGGGAAGAAACAAAAGTCATGGCATGCTTTTCGAGAATGCTTTAAATATTTCCAATGAATATTACAGAGTCCATGACAGAGCCATCATTTACAAAAAACCTACTCCCATCCAAGTGGTGAAAGTTGATTATCCTGCAAGAAGCAAAGCTAAAATATCTGAAGCGTATTATCGCATTCCTTCTACAACTGATTACAATGGTTTATATCGTGGAAGATACATTGATTATGAAGCAAAAGAAACCAACAATTTGAGTTTTGCTTTTAAACATATCTACCCACATCAAATTGAGCATCTAACGAAAGTAAATGAACAAGGCGGAATCGGTTTTATCATCATTTATTACCGCAAAGTAAATGAAGTCTATTTGATTGATATCAAAATATTCAATGAATTATTTTATCTTGGTGAAAAGGGAGGGCTTAAAAGCATTCCTGTAGAAGTTGCAAAAGCACAAGGGATGTTAGTGAATTTGGGATACACGCCTCCAATTGATTATTTAGCTGCCGTTGATACTCTTTATTTTAAATAAAAAAACTTGTTTCCAAAGAAACAAGTTTTTTAATTGGGTTTCGTAATGATTTTTTTCATTGATACCCCTAAAACAACTGCCAGCAAAGTAGATAAAGCATTGTAAGGCAAATTATAAAGGACAAAGGAATAAAAGAACACTGTTTCATTGGCCGGTGTATAATCGGAAAAAAACAATACACCACTCAATGAGTGCATAATGTATTTGATAAACCCTCCAAATAGTATGGCAATAACAAGCCAAAATGTTTCCTTGCTTTTACTTTGGAATAGGCCAGTTAAACCAAGTCCTAATCCTACAA
>CAZYFI010000010.1:0-32903 GCA_964646985.1 uncultured Bacteroidales bacterium | reverse complement strand
AAAACTAATATGCAAAAAAACATAAAAAAGGCTTATATTCTATTCAACGAACATAAGCCTTTTATTAATTATTGGTTATTCAACAACAACATAGGAATCAACGATAAAGATCCAATTAAATGGCAAATAAATGTCTTCAATGAAAGCCAAATAACCAGTAACAGTTATTTGTTTGAGAAAGTGTGGCGTCATTTCTAAATCAAAATCAGATTCAGACATGTTAGAGATAATCTCGACATCATAATGTGACTCTAGTTCTCCATCAAAATGGATGAGAAAAACTGGATAGTAAGGACCAATCTTATACAGTGTACCTGTTATAGAAACTCGTTTCATGAAATTTGTCGGAATACAATAGTTTAAATTGAGAATATCCGTAAGTCCCATTGTCCCAATTGCTGGCAAATTAATTGGATCTTTCTCAATTTTTTCTATGCTACGTAAATTACCCAAAACAGGGATAAACGAACCATAATCATGGAAGTATCGTTTGCCTAAAATTCTAACATAATCGCCAACAGCAAGGGTGATATTAAATTCTTCTGATAACATATACGTCTCAACATAAAGATTTAAAGTTCCATCAGAAATAATCATAAATTCATCTTGGTATATCATAACAATTTGACCTTCTACCAAATAATTAGCCTCTGGTTTTCCCATTAATATTTCATAAATGGTAGATAGAACCAATGGATGAACAACAATGTCAATGAAATGCTCTTCTTGATAAGTCATTCCATTGCTTTCTTCATAATATTTGATGATAACTTGGAGTGTAATGATTGTTGCAACACTGACATTACCAATTTCTCCATAAGAAATATCAACAATTGTTTGATCATTTTCATTGAATAATGAATATTCATAAATCAAATCCAATGCTTCATGGCCATAAGGTAATTTATCATAGATGTTTTCGCCGGAATCAAAAGTCAAGCTTGGTTCTAGGGCATCAAGTTGCTCTATTCCCAAGGCAATTCTCTCTTCAGGAGTCATGTCTGAAAGTTGAAGTACAGATAGAGGTGGAACAAAATCAACAACAACATATTGATCTAATATTTCAAGTCCAGGATTTAAAACCTCAAACCCGACATACAGTCCTAAGTATTGATCAAACTCATATTTGTTAATGCCATTTCCATAGCCAAAAACACCCAAAGATTGAGGACCATATTCACTGACTTCTGCTCTTATGTAAATTCTAGTAGTATAGGTAGGATCTTTTGGCTCAATATAATACCAACCTAAATATTCATCATAACGAAGAATTCCATAAATCAATAAAATCGATTTCAATAGTTGTGGATCCATATGCAATAAATCTAACTCTTCAATTGGAGTTGCCCTTGTATAATAAACAACCTCTAAATATTCATGAGTTGCTAAGATGGAAATATCATAAGTATAATTGGTACTTCCATCAATGGTAGATTTTTTACCTGTAATAAGGACTTTTTCTCCATATTCACAATAGCAATCAAAGAAACCCTCTAAATAATAGACATTCCCTTCTATTAATAAGTATACATACCCCCACCCTTGATATAGCATTTGTCCATAAACACTCATTTCATCTAATTCTGGGTATAAGGTAAATAAATCTTCATATGATTTGATGTCAACCCCGCTGACTGCAAAAGTCAATACTTGACTAATGGTCACATTGTTATATACAACAGTCATGAGAACCTCAACCACTTGATCGATGGATGGAGCTTTGAAGTATAAGTATGATCCATTGATGGAGGCGACTTCAGATGAAGACAATAATGTGTGGGTAATCTGTGCTTGAGGAAGAATATAAAAGCTACTAACCAATTCTACTTCTTGATAAGGTAAGAAGGTATCATATTCCATATTTTTGATTGCATTATGAAAGACAATCGTTGCCAATTCTTCATCACTGTAATTTCCAAAAATTAAAGCTGAATTTCCACCATAATAAGCATTGTTTAGAGAAACCTCCATCACACCATCATCGTCGGTATCACCAAGGAAAAAGACCTTCATAGTCATTTCTAACCCGGCATAATAACTTAAATTATAATTTGTTTGTGATACAGCTTGAATTTTAAGCGCAAATTCGCCATCCGAAACAATATACTGATAATCGCTTCCTAAGGATATTCTACCTGTTATCAGAAGCGGTTTTCCATAAACATTTCTATCATAAAGATTATAACTGATTACGTCCCTAATTAGGGTATTTTCGAACGTTGTGTCAATCGAAGTCGAATAAGAACCAATGGTATAGTTAGCATTCATTACTTCAGGTCGACCATTATCATATCCCAAATGTCCTACAACAGTAATGGTTTTGCCACAAACTCGACTATCATAATAATAGTCGGTAGCTTTTGTTGGAACAAGTATTTTTCCTGATGAATCTTGAACCAAGAAAGCATAGGCATCACGATAAGGCATCACAGCTAATATTTTCCCTTGTAATTTATAAGAATCAATTGGAAGAGTGAATAATTCAGAAATTAGCACCAAAGGAATGATTTTCTCTGGCAAAATTGCAAGGGTTATTGGTACTGATTTTACATTTGTTTCATTTAAAGTAATGGTTGCAGTTATGGTAATTTCTACTTTTGTGCTAACGGCCGCAGTTTGGAAGGTATCCAAATTATAATAAGCAGCATCATTTGGATTCATTTCATAAGCAATCACTGCTCCAAAGTTTTCATCTTGGCTAGGTAAGGTATAATATGCTCCACCAATGACTTCTACACCACCAAAGCCAGAAATCCAACCTTCTAAATAATTTAGTTTTTCACTATCGGTATATTCATGCACCATTAAATCGTCATGCAAACCTACAAAATATAGCACAAATTGTTCATCAAAGCTTGTTAAAACACCTTTGATGGTAACTTTAAGACCATCGACTCGATCTAATTTACCTTTTGTATATCCATCAGCAGCCTCAATGGTCACTTTTGTAAAGCCATCAGAGATCGTGGCACCATTATAATCTACATCAAGGATGCCTGTCAGGGCTATTCGTTGATTAAAGGTGTTATAAGAATGAGAACTCAAATTCCTTAGAACATCAAAACCTTCCAATGTTGGAATCAAAATTGGGTTTTGCCTTGAAATGAGGGATACTACAACATTTTCATAATTTTCGCGATAAAGTGATAGTTGTTCATCTTGATAATACGGCTTATTCAAATATCCCTTTATAATGACTTCGTCGCCTTCATAGCAATCTAAGTCATAAACATCAATTAATACCATTCCTGTATCATCTTGCAAATAAGCAAGGTTTGGATTACGGTAAACGATAATGCCTTGCACATACACTGGCTCATATTTATTTAGTTGGTTCAATTCAGTTATTTTGGTAGTTTGGAATGGTTTTAACGTGGTTTGAAAAATATAATTATTAGTAATGTCATCTTTTGTAATTGTAATTTGTAATTTTATCACAACTTCTGCTGTTACACTCTTAAAACGATGCCATTCATAATCATAGTACTGTTCTCCTTCTAAGAATGTATATGTAATATTTCCGCCTAAAAGAGGATGATAAGGCCATAACATAAATTCTTCAAGCGAAGTAAAGACATAATCTGAATACTCACGGCTAAATAATTCAAAAATCATTTCAACACGTTCAAGTGGAGTGTAATCAGGAATTTGAATGTCTTCACGAATTCCTTCAAAAAATAAGGCAAGAGATCCATCTACTAAGGTCACATATCCTTTGATATCAACCTCGATATCTTGAAATTCCATCAATGTTTCAAAACCAGAATATGATATTGGAATAATTGGAACCATGTTTTCATTGATTTCTACAAAGAAATATCCTTGTTCTTCATTTTCCAAAACAAATCCTCGTATTTGCACTTTTTGACCAAACGTATTCGGGTCCGTCTTACTTAAAGCCAAAAAGGCTTCTGCTGTCATAACATTTGTTGGATAAGTGATTGGATTTTCTTTAGACAACACTTTGATGAATATGACTTCTTCTTCATGAATAAAACCAACAAGATTCATCATCCTTTTATTGACGACGACTCTAACTTTATCACCAATTTCAATGTTTTCATTGCTTTCTATATAAATCGTTTGTGTTCCATCATAAACACCAAATAAAGAACCATCTTGCTCAGAAAATATAACCACTCCTTCAATTGCTTTTGCATTGTTGTCGATTGAAGATTTCAAATCAAGAATGGAAACAACTGGGGTTGGGCCAACCATTAAATCAAGTGTTATGGAAGTTGTTTGAGATCCAAGCGTAATGAAAGCAGTTGCTTTTATAACTGTATTTTCATTCACCTCTAAAAAGCATAACTGATTAGCATCATAGAATTGTTCATAGCCACTGTTTATGGTAACATTGATGACAGATTTTTCACACGGATCCGTGATTGGAAAGACAACTGTTTCAAAGGCAAAAAAAGTTTTATCTTGATACATTGTGGTTATCCAATGAGCAATATCCGTGAAACGTTCTTGTTCTTCATAATTGCTACTGGTGTAACTGATTATGCCACAATACCAACCTTCTTGATAAGAAGTTAAAATGATATTGGCATTTAGTTTTTGGTTTTCTAAAGCAGGCAAATTTGTATTTTGAAACAAATTGCTGACTTTAATCTTTTCATAGGTTTTGGGATTAAAAAGATAATATTCTTCTCTTTCTTGCATCAAAACCCCTTCAACTAAAAAAACGTCTCCAAAAAAGTCATAGCTCTGTTCTAATCCATTTAGTTTAGAAATTAATATTTGTGCAAAAATCGGAAGTGCTTGATTGTTACTAACAATTTCTATGTTTGTTATATTTCTTAAGGTTGCCACTACATCTTGTTGATAAAGAATTCCAGTTAAATTGACTTTATCTCCAAGTTGTACCAGAGCATCATCATAGACTAAAATATTTCCTGTGCTATCATAAACATAAAATCCTTTGGTGTTTCCATCTAATATGGCATACACTGTTCCTGTAATGGTGATTTCTGTATAGCGATCCAATGATGTTTTGTATTTAATGCTTGCTGTACTTGTTTCATCAATCCATTTTGCATATACAACGACATCTTGCATTGGCATAACTGCAAATGAAAACGGATTGGTACACAAAGCATCAGCAAACCAACCATCAAAGATGTAGTTTTCTTTGGTTGGTGATTCCGGTACAGGAATCAGATAGGAATGTTTTACAGAAATAGGAGGCACCAATGACCCTTCATTGGTATCAAAAGTCACTTGATATGCTTTTTCTTCCCATTTTGCATACAAAGTGATGTTACCATATGGCATAGTCCAATTTGTAAAAGCAGTTACCAAATTGACTTCATAATACCATCCTGCAAAATCATATCCATCTTTCATTGGATCATTTGGCTTATTTATGACATTATCAATCAATGTTTTGATTGGTGCAACATCGCTTCCACCCCGAGAGTCAAATGACAATGTCGCCTCTTGTCTTTGCCATTTCGCATATAAAGTAAGTATGTTAGCGGGCATAGTGGTAAAAGAATATAAATGATCGAAACTACTTTCTAAATACCACCCAACAAAATCATATCCAATACGAACTGGTGCTAGGGGTTCAGCTATCGATTCTTCGTATTTCGCATGAATTGATTGGATTGATAAACTAACATTGCTTTCAAAATTTATCTGATAAAAATTACGTGTATAATACGTGACAAAAACGGTTGTTCCATCTGCTTGAATCACGTTTGAGATAATATTAGAAGTATGATTAGATGAAAAAGAAAATCCAGTATATTCATCAGGAACAATGGTCATGTTAGAATCTGTTAGAGCTTGTTTCGTAATCACATTTTGCTTGATAAACTCACCATTTAACTGTTCAAGATAAACATTGATTTGATAATCAACCAAAATAGGGGTCCACTTGGCATAAACACTAATATCTTTTGTTGGTGTATGTGGAAATACAACCAATTCGTTGTTTTCTGAATCATACCAATTTTCAAATACATATCCTATTTTTTGAGGAGCAGTTGGGGGATTATCAAGCGCTTTATTTTCTTGCACAATTTCTGTTGCGAACAATGTAGCATCAACATAGAATTCAATTTTCGATGTTGGAATTAATTCAAATAAGGCCTTTAGCACCAAAGCAATTGCGGGCATCGTTTCTGGGACTTCTTGGTCCCATCCTGTGAAACGATAGTCTTGTTTTGAAGGACTAGGCAAAACAATAGGTTGTCCGTACTTAAGAATGAGTGGGTCTATTTCTTCTCCTCCGTCTGTATCAAATGATATGGTATAAAGATTTCGATCAAAATATACTTTTAAAACCAGTTGTCCACTTGCAGGGATAATCCCTGTCAAGATTTGTTCTGTTTTTGTTGATTGAAAGAAACCAGTTGGAGGATTTATGTTTGTCAGTTGAATTGTATCTTCTACTTTTGCTATAAATGAAACAGAATCAGTTAATTCATAACTTCCATCTAACTTTTCTTGATAGTATTCTACAAGATAAGTTGTATCGCCAGGTTTCCACTTTGCATAGAGTATAATTGGTTTTCCGGAAACATTGCCAATATCATAAGGTATTGTGAAAGCATCATCAAAAAACCAACCATCAAAAACATACCCAACTTTTTCAGTTGCTGGAATTCCCTTTTGTAAGTCTTCGAATGAAGAAATAACTTCAATTGGGGTTCCCCCATTGGTTTCGAGAGTAACATTAAACGGTTCTGTCTTCTTACATGCAACCAAAAATAAAAGAGCAAACAAACTAAAACTTAAAATTATCTTTTTCATTTTTTTCCCCCACATAATGTTTTTTTTATGACAAATTTTTATTTGTTCATCTTGATTATACTACAAAAAAATATTTTGTAAACGGATTGAAAGCACTTTATTTGAATATGAACGTTTGATTTTCTTTTTTTCATAAGAAAAGCTCTTCTTCATTACTAGTAAAAAGAGCTTTTGCTTTTATTATACTTCTGCTTGCAGTGAATCGTATACTTCTTGTTCTTCTGGTGTTAATTTGCGTTTTTGAAATAATTTCGCAATCTGATTTGGTAAGAATGTTAGTGCATCTTTTAGAACAGAAGGTAACATCTTCATCGATTCTTTTATGGCATCTCTTCTAATCTCATTTTTCGAATATGCCTTATATTCTGAATACAAATATCTTCTAGTAATTAAACCAACACGAATCGTTAACAAGGCATTGGATATTCCTTGAATGATACTAGAAGCAAGGGGCTTAATCAATGGGATTTCTGATAAAAAATTGGTTGTAGAAGCAGGAAAAATATCATTAAAATTTAGCCCTTCTAGCCCTTCTGCAATCAATGCTGTACCTAATACATTGGCAGATAGTTTCCCTAGTTTTGCATAAGAAGGTCTAAATCCACTCTTTAATACAATTTCTTTGATCATCTTTAAATTGACTACCAATACTGTAATCAAATCAAAACGTCCATTTTGCGAGATAGCTGTGGATATCATCACAGTTTTCGCATGTTGCAATATGATTTTATTGATTTCTTGCTTTAATGTTTTTTGAAAATAAATTTTCAATTGTTCATCTAGAAGGGCTTGATCTTTTAATCCTTCAACCAACAGTTTTTTGTCTTCGGGCTTTACTTCTTCACTCTTAATTAAATTTCTTGTAATGCGTTTTTTTACCTGTTTATTGTTTTTTTCTTGATTGCCAAGTACAGCAGTCAAAGAAAATGTTGGAGCAAATAAAATAATCCGAACTGGGTTGATGATTAAGAAATAAACCAATACGACCGATAATCCATAAAATGCATATTCAAGATATTTTGATACCCCACGCAGCCTTTCCCCTACTGATAAGATACTACTTGCTAAAATGAGTAAAATCACCACAGCAACACCAATTCCTATCAAAATCCAAAAAGTATTTCGTTTTTTCATATAATCTCCTTTTTTTGTCCATTATACCATAAAACCACTTATTTCTAAGTGGTTTTATTTTTTTATGCATTTAAGCGGTTATAAATTTTCACGCCTTGATTTTGAACCAAGGAAACAAATAACAAAGCCAATAAACTAACAACAACAAAAGCAAATAAATACCCCATGATTGGAGAAAACAGCATAAGCCCAAGAACACCAGAACCAACTGCGAGTGTTACACTGACAAATCCAACAAGCATGGTAATCAAAACAGAGATTCCTTGCTTAACTGCTTTTACATCACTATCATAATCAAATCTTGGCATCAATAAGTTAGCAAATAATCCGGCATAGCTCATGACAACAACCATCATTCCTGGAATTAAAAGCATAAATAAAGCGTTCCATAATGAAAACCGAAAGACCACCAAAGCAAGAATGCTATTCATAATGGCAAACGGAAATGAAATGATATAATTAACAAATATTTTCCCTTGAAACACTTGTTGAGGTGTTAATGGCAAACTTTTTAAAATCCAAAATTGCTTTCCTTCAATCGATATAGAAGCTGCAGTTGTAGAAGTCATTCCCATAGCAAATGTTGCAACAGCCACCAAAACCATTGAAATCGTATCTGGAGTTACTTCTCCAGCAGGAATTGCAGCTAAAATCGATTCTTTTCCAAACGCCATAAATAGCAAAAGGAAGGTTGACATCATTGGTCCAACCAAAGTATTCAAAACATAGATTGAAGAACCAAAGTAACGTTTGCATTCTTTTCGAATCATTGCTTTTCGTTGATCTGAAGATTGCATTGGTTTCATTTCGAAATTTTTATTGATGTAACTACTATTCCCACGTGCATTTGCACCCATATAATTTTTACTTAATAACCATACAAATCCAACAAAAGGCAATATCGAAATGGCAACAAAAATTAAATAATTTTTTAAATCACCAAGCATACCTGCAAAGGCAATTTGTCCAGGATAATATATTTTTACCAAAGCATTTTTCATAATCAAAGCAAATGCACTAGGATCTTCTTCTATGATACTTGATTGGAAACTTGCATACATAAATAAGAATAATAACAAGAAAGAAATGAGAATCGATGTTAAATTCTTATATTTAATTTTTGGTGTAATAAAACCAAACAAATAAGCAAGAATAGAAGAAAAAGCAATCGGTAACAATGGCACCAAAAAGAATGTTGGCAACATCAAACTCCAAAATAAAGCATTTGTAGTATTAAATATTGTATAAACAATCACAGTAGGAAAGTATACTACAGCAAACATCATATAATTAATGGTTAGAATATATACCAGTTTACTTGCAATAATGGTAGACGGTTTCAATGGAAGACTCATTAACATATCATAATCTCGGCTACGAAACAAAGAACTATTGGCTTTGGTAATGGTCATTAATAAGACAAACATAAAGCCAGCAACAATTCCCATCATTAAAATGAGTTGCGGTTGGCCACCTTCATTTAAAGCACTACCAAACATAAACATATAGAAGAAAGACAAAGCCAAACCACCAACACCACCAAGTCCAAGTAAGAAAATCATTAATAACGATAGTTTTCCTTCTTTTGTCTTGGAATTTAGTTTGTTTAAATTTAAAGTGTTGATTAAATTATATTTTAATACAATCCAAAAATTACGCATGATTAACCAACTCCAAGAAAACATCTTCTAATGACTTGTCGCCTTTTACATCTTCCATTTTGCCATAAGCAACAATTTTTCCTTTTTGGATGATGGCAACACGATGACATAGTTTTTCCGCAACTTCAAGAACATGTGTTGAGAAAAAGACACTTGACCCACTTGCACACAATTCCTTCATCAATTCTTTTACTTGAAAAGCTGCTTTTGGGTCCAAACCAACAAAAGGCTCATCTAAAACCAATAATTTTGGCTTTCTAACAAGAGCTGATATCAAAGCAAGCTTTTGTTTCATTCCATGAGAATAAGAAGATATAAGGTCACCTAGATTTTTCTTAATTTCAAACATTTCCGCATACTTACTGATGCTTTCATTTCTTACTTCAGAAGAAACGCGGTAGACATCACATATAAAATTAAGGTATTGGAGAGCTGTCAGTTGTTCATATAGATCGGGGTTATCGGGAATATAAGCCATTTCTTGTTTGCACTCAATAGGTTGCTTTTTAATTGATTTTCCATTTAAGAAAATATCACCCTTTTCAAATTCTAATATACCAACGACACTTTTTAAAGTGGTCGTTTTCCCGGCTCCGTTATGACCAATAAAAGCGAATATTTCTCCATCTTCAATGGTAAGAGAAATATCATCAACAGCTAACTTGCCTCCAGAATATGTTTTTGATAAATTTTTGATCTCTAACATAAGACACCTCTTTTTTCTTTCATGTTATTATAGCACAATATAAACGAAATGTCATCCATTAAATTTAATTTATTCTTCAAAAAACAAAAAAATACATTTATATATAAATGTATTTTTCTTTGTTTTATTCTTTGATGGCAATCGCATCAATCTCAATTTTCACTTGTTTTGGCAAAGCTACGACTCCAACAGCAGCTCTTGCTGGTTTGTGTTCTTTAAAAAAATCCCCATACACTTCATTCATCTCAGCAAAATCATTTAAATTTGTCATATATACCGTACATCTGACAATGTTTTCTTTGATCATTCCTGCTGCTGTAACAATTGCTAGCACATTTTCTAAACACTGTTTTGTTTGTTCTTTGATGTTGTCACTAACCACCATCATTGTTTCCGGAACAAAGGGAATTTGCCCAGATACATAAAGCGTATTGCCTGCTAAAACCCCTTGGCTATAAGCTCCAACTGCTTTGGGTGCATTATTTGTAATAATTGGTTTCATTTTCATTCTCCTTTCAAAGCAATTACTTGCATAAACAACTGTTTAAAATCTTGTTTTGTAAAAATCATTGGAACTGGATAAAGCGGATTGGCTTCATGATAAGCACGATCAATCATCGTTTCAAGATGATTGTAATTTGGAATCATAATTTTATTTGGAATATTCATCCTGGCATTCATGGCACTAATTTCCATAATAAACGCTTCTGCTTTTTCCTCATCACTGTCTTTTTGTGTTCCGATACCGACAAGATCAGCCAATTGAGCTAACTTCTTCATGGCTTTGCCTTTATAATACTGCAAGACATAAGGAAGGATAATGGCATTGGCAAAACCATGTGGTACTTGATAAAAGCCACCAAAGGTATGCGCCATAGCGTGTACATTCCCAACATAAGCTCTTGTAAAAGCAAGACCAGCATAATAAGAAGCAAGCAACATATTTTCTCTAGCCGTGATGTTTTGTCCATCTTGATAAGCCAATTCCAAATTAGCAAAGATAAGCGAAACTGCTTGTTTGGCACAAGCTTTTGTTTCTTTGGTATTGCTTCTTCCAATATAGGCTTCCACTGCATGCGTCAAAGCATCCATCCCTGTCGTAGAAGTAAGATGCTTTGGTAAATTAAGCGTCAGCATTGGATCATGGACAGCATACTTGGGAATCAAAACAACATCATTAACGGCATACTTTTCATGCGTATTGCTATTTGTTACCACTGCAGCCAGTGTTGCTTCACTGCCTGTTCCTGCAGTCGTTGGAACAGCAAATAATATTGGTATTTTTCTTCCCACTTTTAAAACACCACGCATTTGCGAAAATGTTTTTTTGGGACGGACAATTCTTGCACCAACCCCTTTGGCACAGTCAATGGCTGTCCCTCCACCAAAACCGATTAAAGCCTCACACTTGTTCTCTAAATACAGCTCTGCTGCTTCTTCGATATTGTCAATGGTTGGATTGGGAACCGTTTTATCATAAATCACATAAGCAATGCCTTCCTTATGCAATTTCTCAAGCAATGGTTCCATAAGTTTTGTTTTCACAATCCCCATATCGGTTACGATTAAGACCTTATAAATATGTAAGTCTTTTAACTTGGTTGCAAGCGCAAGGACAGAATCTTTCCCCGATAACAACTGGGGTTTTCGCCAAGGTAAAAAATAAGCTACCAGGCGAAATAAAAATTGATAAATGCGAGCAAATAATTTCAATATGAATACCTCCTTATTCGATACTTTATTTTATCACAAATCTACCATAATTGTATTGATTTTTCTTGCAAAAGAAAAATGCAACTCATCGGGGTAAATGAATTGCATTTTTGCCCTAAATATTTTTTAGGGCTATTTATAGGACGGAGGTAGGATAATATGTAATATCCTTGTGAAATGATTTTTTTCATTTCAACTTTAATACGAAATAAAACGCATTTTTATTGGTAAAATTTTCCATTTTTTTCATTTGTTAAGAGATTGAACATTTACAACAATTAAAGTATAATAGAATCTATAGGAGGATTTATGTTAGATAAAATAAAAAAATTGATTCCGCTTATCACACTTTGTCTTAGCCTATTATTATTTTTATCAAGTTTCTTAACAGTTCTTAAAACAGATGACAATGAAGCGATGATGAATGGAATGAAAGCAATCTTTGGGGGAGAGATTGCCGCATTTGGACCTTTTTTAAGTGCAAATGTAAAATTCAGCTTTCCTAATTTGCTGGCTTTCTTTTTCCCAGCAATCATATCCATTGCTTTAGCAATTTATTCTTTGTTAGACAAAGAAGGCATCACGGTTAAGAAAATTCTAGATCTTGTTATCTTTGCTGGTTTTATTCTATCCATTGTTATGATTGTTATGTTACCACATAATACGATAGGTGCAGTTGATTGGTTTGGAAATGAAAACACCTTTACTTACGAAGGAGCAAAACTGGCAATTGGAGCCATCCTTGGCTTAATCTTCGCCGTATTAGGATTCCTACTTTCCGCTTATCATCATTTAACACAACTATTAAAGAAATAAGAAAGCTCATGCTTTCTTATTTTCTTTGTGATACTCTTTAATATCTTTTTTCCAATTGTCATCGATATTCTTATTGGTACGAATACAAGCAATCGCTTCATCCAAAACTTGATAATTCATCTTTGGCCTTTTTTTCTAATCGATAATCAACCGCTTAGACTTGGGAAATCCCGAGTGATTGGGCAGTCGCAATGGTATCCTCTTCTATTAACCCATCGATTACAACAGCATCAACTTGAAAATCATTTTCTTTACTAAGAATATTAAATGGGTTTTTCTTTTTCATTTGTTTTATTTGCGAAATTTGGCTGTTTTCTAACACACGAAATCGAACAATCTTCTCGATTAAGTCATAAGGTATCGGCTCATCTAACAAAAATCTGACTCCACCTTTTGATGTTTGATAAGAAGATAGCTCATCATGAAACATAGCGATTCCACTTGGTGTTGGATAAAAACCAATGTGTTTTGGATAAGCAGCAAAATGAACCAAATTTCCGAAATAATAGAAAGTTGGCATTTGATAACTCATTTTTTCTGTTGCATCCAAAGCAGCTTTGTGAATAGTCATTCGAATTGCTTGCAATTTTTCCTGTACACTTTTCGGAAACAAGAAAATATACTCATCAATTGTTTGTGGAGTGGTAGTGGTTTGATTCATGATGCCCTCTTTATTCATAGAAATCTGTCTTATATCTTTTTCGCCAAATGTTCCATTATTGCTTCAGCTGTTTTCTTTCTTTTACTTTTTTTATTTCAAAAATGATTTTTGAAATAAAATAAATTCCGAACACTAAAATATAAATGATTAAATTGATTCTTTGGGAATAATTTAAGATCAAATGAATAAATAATAAAAAGTAAATGATATAAGCAAGTGATTGTAATAGCTTCCAATTCTTGGGTTTCATCTTTTTTCTAATAACCAAAAACGAAGTAAAAAATAGAGGAATCATGAGAGCAAAACTGATAATGCCTAACCACTCTAAAGAAATATCACCTTTTATTCCTAGTAAAACATTATTCAACGCATGAGGAACAATGACAATAAATCCAATGATGGAATATTCTCTTCTTAAACCAATCAATTTGGCTCTTATTTTATACTTTTTATCGATTGCTCCAGCAATCATTACAATATAAAAGAAAGCCAAACCTAAGAACCCTTTCATAAAAGGCGTCATAAACAATGTATCTTTAAAGACAAAGATGACGATTGAGAAAAGAGTGGCACCAATATAAATCAATACATTGTGTTTTCTAATCCATTTATCAGCATAAATTGCTAACAAGGTAAGTAAAATAATAAAAATAAGTAATATCATATCTTATATCTCCTTTTAGATGTGCAATACATTTAAATAATTTAAAATGTATTGCTTTTGTTCTTTATCATTTATTAAATGATACTTTGGATTTTCTTCCATAATGGCATATTGCAACAGCAAACCAACTATGATTTGCACATATAATTTTGCATCGAAGTTTAACTTGTGATAGTCGACATATTTCGCAATTTTAAGAATCACTTGATTGTAAATCATTTTTGTAAACTCTAATTCTTTAGGTAATGTATGAGTAAGCGTTTCTTGAATTAACATTTTGATTAACTTAATGTGCTTTGATATCATCAACAGTTTTTCATGCATTAAATGTTCTATAAAAGATTTCAAATCAATGTCGAATTCTATGGGTGATTCATCTACAATGGAATTTCCAACAGCTTGTTTGATGGCTTCTAAAAACAACTTATTTTTTGTTTGGAAATGGCGGAATAAAGTCATTTCGGAAACACCAGATTTTTTTGATATTTCTAAAGTGGTTGCTAAATTGTAGCCTTTTTCACTAAACACTTCTAAACTTGCTTCTATAATCAATTGTTTCTTTGTTTTCATACAATTCCTTTCTTAATGTTAGTGCTCACTAACATAGTCTACACGAAATCATTTTTAAAGTAAAGCAATTTACTCTTTGTTTGAAAACCTATGAAGTAAACAAAAAAGACTTATTATAAAAATAAGTCCTAGCTGTTTATATTGGTGACCTGTACGGGATTCGAACCCGTGAATGTATGCGTGAAAGGCATATGAGTTAACCATTTCTCCAACAGGCCAAACTGGCGGAGCAGAAGGGATTTGAACCCTTGCGTCGGTTCCCCGACCTATGCCCTTAGCAGAGGCACCTCTTCGGCCGCTTGAGTACTGCTCCATTTGTATTTATATAATACAGAATGAACCATAAGGTTCATTCTGTTATTATCCATTCATTGCTGTTTGCAATTCTTCACGAATTTCTGATTCCGTTAAGAAAGCAGCGCTAACTTTTCCATCTTCCATTCGCATTAAAATGGGAACATCACCACGATGAATACGTAAACCTGAAAATGCTGTTTTGTTGATAACACTGGTATAAACCGAATCACCATCAATCAAACAACTATTATTTTCATAACTGTCAACGTTCATGCCAAATATTTTTTTGGCTGATGAATTCCTTTTTACAAAAGTCATATAAGTTAATAACGTTTCTTCTAAATCTTCTGCTTTATCTAATTCTAGTTTTCCTTCTGTTACACCTACACGGCTGTAAGCATAAACATAATAAGAACCTGGCTTTTCAAAAATTTGTTGTGAAGAGAGATTGGAAAGATCATCCATCGCGCTAACGCGATTGCTTGATTCCACAAATTTCACAATCACAAAAACCATGAAAGCTAAAGTTAATAGTCCAACCAAAGACCAAAAAATTACTACTTTAAAACTTGGTTGATATTTTTTTGTTACGACCTTGTTCATTTGAAAACAATTTTATTCACAAAGAATAAAATGCTCCTTTCCCTAAGATATTTATGCAATATATATTATACTAAAAATGTTGTTTTAAGGCAAGAATTATTATACATTTTTCAGTTGTTTATTCTATAACCAATGCCATCCCTACAGCATTATCTTCACTATGAGAAATAGAAACCAATACTTTGAAATTGATTTTATTTTCGAAAACAACAATTAACGCATTTTCTTCATTTGGTAAAACACTAACTTGTGGAAATGTGAATTTCACTTTCACATTTGTTAGTGCTTTATAAATTGCTTCTTTTGCTGCAAATCTTCCAGCAATGAATTCCATTTTCCTGCTTTCACTAGAAAATGATTCAAAAATAGCTATTTCTTCTTTGGATAATATTTTCCCATACTTCTTCTTATCAGCAATGATTTGACTAAATCGATTGATTCTAACGATGTCAACCCCTATATTCATAACAAATCTCCTTTAGGATGTTTTGGCTTTTCTTTCTTTGATTTCATCCACTAAAATCCCAAGATCACGGAAGCAATGAGACAATCCTGATTTTGAAACATAATGATTGATGGTCTCTTCTGATTGATCTGAAAGTTGTGATAACGAATCATCAGGATATGTCGTTCTTAGAATCACTGCATCCATTAATCGTGGTGTCAAATTCATTAACCCATAATGTTTTTCTAAATAAGCGATATCTTCTAGCTGCTTGGCAGCAGTAGCTATGGCTTTTTGTTCGTTGGCAACATCACAATTCATAATCCGATTCACATAATTATTTAAATCTTTTTTAATGCGCAAATCTTCAAAAGCAAACAACGAATTCGTTGCTCCAATATAGCGTAGAAAATCACCAATGTGCTCTGCTCTTTTTAAATAAACCACTTCACCTTTGGTACGAGATATAATTTTCGGTTCCAAATTGATTTCTTGCAACAAATCAAATATAAACTGCGCATCTTCACTATTGGGTGCAACAATCTCAAAATGATAATTGTTGGTGTTCGGATCATTGATCGATCCTTTCGCAAGAAACGCTCCTCGCAGTATGCTTGCTTTGCAACAATCAGAAGAAAACAAGTCTTTGGCGATTTGTTCATTAAAGGTGTAATCAGAATTGATGATTTGTAAATCCGATAAGATAGTCATATTATCATCGATAAAAGAAATGATATACGTTGGTTTGAAATCAAGTTTATTTTGTTCTTTCTTGATGATTTCAACTTGTTTTTGGTAAACGTGTTTCAATAAAAAGACAATTCTTCTAGCGGATTGATTCGATGTCATCGCAAATGATACTTTAAAGTTATGATTAGAAATACTTAAGGTCGACTTCAAACGAACTATTTCATATAGTTCTGCTTTTAAGCAACAATCATCCACCTCAATTTGACTGATTTCTTTTTTAATTTCACTTGCAAAAGACATAGTATCTCCTACTTCTTAATATATTTATTAGCGCTTAAAGCGGCAATGGCTCCATCATTGACTGCCGTTGCAATTTGACGAATTTCTTTTTGAATGGCATCACCAGCCGCAAACAAACCCGAAACTTTGGTTTCAAAATGGTGGTTAACAGCAATATAGCCATTTTCTTCTACAACCCCTAAGTTTTTCACAAACCCTGTCGAAGGATTATATCCTATAAATTCAAAACATCCAGGGACTGGTAAAATGGTTTCTTCGTTTGTTTTTACATTCAGTAACTTCAATGCTTCTAGTTTCCCATTGCCAATGAATTCAGTGACTTTTTGGTTTAGCATCATTTTAATGTTGCTCATTGACTTGACTTTTAAAACAAGGGCTTCATCAGCACGAAAGCCTTCGCGATGATGAATTAAATAAACGGTTTTCACCAAGGATGATAAAAAGATACTTTCTTCAAAAGCAGAATTGCCACCACCGATAACGGCAACCTCTTGATCTTTATAAAATGCACCATCACAAATGGCACACCAAGAAATGCCTCTTCCGCTTAGTTCTGCTTCTCCGCTAACTCCAAGCGTTTTGTGAATGGTTCCTGTGGCAACAATGACTGATTTTGCTTCATAAGTTTCATCACCAATCACAAGAAAGTGGTCATTTTCTTTCTTAATGTCTTTGACTGAGAACCATAAGAATTCCACACCCAAGGCTACGACTTGGTCATACATCGACATCGACAAATCAGCCCCATTGATGTTTTTAAATCCCGGATAATTTTCAATGAAGGCTGTGTTGACCATTTGTCCACCAGGAACATTGTGTTCTACAATGCCTACTTTTAAGTTATTTCTTGCGGTATAAATTGCTGCTGTTAATCCAGCTGGGCCAGCGCCAATAATTAATACATCAAACATGAATTTCCTCCAATATTTTTACTAAATCTTTAAATTTATGAGCAATAAATTGCGCTCCACTTTTTTGTAATACTGGCTTTTGAAACAAAGCCCAAGTAACTCCAATCGTAGGAATCTTTGCGTTTTTGCCTGTTTCCATGTCAACAGGAGAATCACCAACAAAAACCCCAGGCTCATTAAAATGCTTTAAGATGATAAAAATGCCGTCGGGATTTGGCTTTGGTTGTCTCACATCATCAAAGCCAATAACGAAATCAATGAGTTCATTCAATCCGCCCATTTTTAAACCTTCTTTGACGGCAACATTGACTTTGTTTGAACACACTGCCAAATGATACCCTTTTGCTTTCAAAGCTTGCAATGTCGGTTTGGCATCAGCAAAAGCTTTTAAATAATGTGGTGTGTTTTTGATACTAAACTCACGGTATTTCGCAACCAACACTTTCGCAAGCACTTCATCATGAACAACGCGCATAAACGAATCAATCAGAGGTGGTCCAAAGAAACTTTCTAATAAAGATTCTGTATAGCGATGATTCGGTAAGTATTGATTGAATACATCAACAAAGTTTTGGCGAATCAAAGGATAAGAATCAAGCAAAGTACCATCTAAATCAAATATGACTACCATTTTTTACCGCCGCAACTTGTTCTGAGAATGAAACTGGATGAACTTTGTAAATGCGACGTAAAGCAAACAAAACGATACCCGCAACAACCATGAAAACCGAAATCACTTGAGCTTGACGAAATTGTGTTCCAAAAATCGTCACCATTAAAGCGTCGGTTCTAATGCTTTCGATAAAGTAACGAAGAATTCCATACCATACCAAATAGAACAATGCAGCATCGCCCAACCAATATTTCTTCCAGTATTTTCTAGTAAATATTAAAATCATTAAACCAATGAAATTAAAGAAAGATTCATACAAAAAAGTCGGATGCATATAATTTCTTGTAATCGATTCAATCGGAGCACTATACCAATTGTCTGATAAGTACATTTGATCAATGATAAAATCAGGGAGCATCAAACGTTCTAAGAAGGCTCGTCCTTCTACAATCGAAGTCGAAATCGGCCCACCATGGGCTTCTTGATTAAAGAAGTTTCCCCAGCGTCCGGCAATTTGACCAATGAAGAATCCTGGCAATAACAAATCCAAAACAGCATAGAAATCCATTTTGCGTTTTTTGCAGAAAAAATACGCAAAAATGGCTGCTGCAATGACCGCACCATGGATGGCCAATCCACCTTCTTCATTCACAAATCCAGTCAATATCTTCAAAGGATCATCAGAAAATCCACCTGATTTCCAAGAGAAAATAACATAGTATAATCTAGCTCCTAAAACACCAATTAAAACGCCCCAAATAAAGCCATCAAATAAATCATTTTCTTTTACACCAAGTTTTTTTGCAACCTTCATGCCATAAAAATAAGCAATCATGATTCCTGTTAAAATGCAAATAGCATACCAATAAATATTGCGACCAAATATAGTAAAGGCAACACGATCAATAATCGTGATGTCATTGCCAACGGTGTCTTGCCCAGTACGAATACTACAGCCAAACAAGAATAGAGATATGAATAAGAGAATTGTTAAAACAATATAACGTTTTGCTTTCATTTTTTTACCTTCTTTATTTCAATCAATTTATTTTTATTTAAGAATATGAGTTTCATGATACTACGCGCAACAATAAAAATGAAAAAGAAAATTAAAACACGACCTGTAGAGATTGGTTCTACCCCAGGAGTAATCACAAACGCAATCATGAATGCTAGTATCATCAATGGGATAAAAATTAACCCAAAACTAGTAACCATAAAGCGAAAGAAATATTGCGTTACAATTTTTCTAAATATCAAATCAATGATGGAAAATAACACACTCAATATTGCAATATTGAGAATTTCACTTTCCATAAAATTCAAATAGCCATTGATGCTAATAATCAATATAAAATCAAAGACAAAAGATAGTGCCGTCATCCAAAGCTGTGATTTCCAGTTTGTTTTTGGATTCTTTATTTTTACAATCCTGACTTCTCCGTCTTCTTCGCTCAATTGATCTTGTATCTCTTGAACCAAATGATCAAGATCTTCTATGGCTTTTTCTTTTTGTTCTTCGTTATCTGGTTTTGGTAAATTTGGATCTTCTGCCATTTGGTCTCCTTTATGTTAATGTAATATTTTTTTCAAATACTGTCCGGTGTATGATTTCTCACAATGAATGATTTCTTCAGGTGTTCCCATAAATACAACTTCGCCACCATAATCTCCACCCTCAGGTCCCAAATCAATGAGATAATCAGCATTTTTGATGACATCTAAATTGTGTTCAATGATAATGATGGTCGCACCTTGGTCAACAATAAAGTTAATCACTTCAAGTAGTTTTTTCACATCATCAGAATGTAATCCTGTGGTAGGTTCATCCAGCAAGTAAATGGTGCGGTCGGTAATCTTTTTATGCAGTTCGCTGGCAAGTTTCACTCTTTGTGCTTCTCCACCAGATAATGTGGTTGCACTTTGACCCAAACGAATGTATCCAAGTCCAACATCTACCATGGTTTGCAATTTGTTTTTGATTTGAGGAATCTTATCAAAAAATTCTAATGCTTCTGATACTTGCATTTTTAATACTTCTGCAATGTTTTTCCCACGGTATTTTACTTCTAATGTTTCGTGATTATATCGACTACCTTGGCATTCTTCACAAGGAATATAAACATCGGGCAAGAAATGCATTTCAATTTTGATGACACCATCGCCACCACATCGTTCACATCTTCCCCCTTTTACATTAAAGGAAAAACGCCCTTTATTATAACCTCTTACTTTGGCTTCTAGGGATTCAGAAAACAAATCACGAATGTGGTCAAACACACCGGTATAAGTAGCAGGATTGCTTCTTGGTGTTCTTCCAATTGGTGATTGATTGATATCAATCACTTTTTCAAAATCTTGATAACCTAAAACTGCTTCACATTTTCCGGGATTGACTTTGGCACGATTGATTTGCTTGGATAATGTTTTTAATAAGATTTCATTGATTAAAGTAGATTTTCCACTTCCGCTTACACCAGTACAAACAATCAGCATGCCTTCAGGAATCGAAACATCAATCGACTTTAAATTATTTTCTTGTGCTTTTAATATCTGAATAAAGCGACCATTTCCAGGTCTTCTTTTTGTTGGTGTTGGAATCGATTTCTTTTTTGATAAATACTGTCCAGTTATGCTATTTTCATTGGCCATCACTTCTTGTGGAGTTCCTATCGCAACCACTTCTCCGCCTGCTTCTCCAGCATACGGACCAATGTCAACTAAGAAATCTGATTGCATCATGATTTCTTCATCGTGTTCCACCACAATCAATGTATTTCCCAAATCACGCATTTCTTTTAATGCTTTGATTAATCTCGCATTGTCTCTTTGGTGAAGTCCAATCGATGGTTCATCGAGCACATACAAAACGCCAGTTAAATGTGAACCAATTTGGGTTGCCAAACGAATCCGTTGACTTTCCCCACCAGAAAGCGAACCCGCACTTCTAGCCAAGGTTAAGTATTCTAAGCCAACATCGATTAAAAATTGTAATCGCTCTTTGATTTCTTTTAAAATCAAAAAAGCAATTTTGGTATCGTTGGTGTTTAATTGCAATTGCATTAAAAATTGATCGGCTTCTAAAATGGTCATTTTGGTAAATTCCCAAAGGTTTTTACCACCAACGATAACACTCAATGCTTCTTTCGATAAACGCATTCCGTGGCATTCAGGGCATTCATAATCAGCCAAATAAGAATTATAATATTCTCTAGCCATATTAGAAGTGGTTTCTAAATACCTTCGCTCAATCAAACTAGCAACACCTTCAATGTATTGTGTCTTTTTAAAGGTATTGTCTCCACGGGTTGTAATTTGATAAGAGATAGGTTCTTTAGAACCAATTAAGACGATTTCTTTTTGTTCTTCGGTTAATTCTTCATAAGGAATGTTTAAATCAATTCCATAATAACTCGTCATCTTTTCAAACACTTGCCATTCGATGTTTTCTGTGTCAACAATATTGCGCAAGTATTTGATGGCTCCTTGGCGAATCGATAATTCAGGATTTGTGACCAATAAATTGACATCAATTTTTTGTAACACACCAAGGCCTTTGCATTCATGACATGCGCCAAATGGCGAATTAAATGAAAACAACCTTGGTTCCAACTTTGGAATCGAAAAATCACAATAAGGGCAAGCCAAATGTTCACTATATATTTGTTCGACATCATTGATGGATACAATGACTTTGCCATCGCCAAATTTTAATGCTGTTTCTAACGAATGAAACAAACGCGAACGAACATCATCGCGAATTTTGATGCGATCTATGACAATATCAATGCTATGTTTTTTATTTTTCTCAAGTTCTATCTCTTCATCTAAATCATAGAAAACACCATCAATACGAATCTTGGAAAACCCTTCTTTGCGAATCAAATCAAGGGTTTTTTCTTGTGTGCCTTTTTTTCCAAAAACTGCAGGACTTAAGATAATGACACGGGATTCTTGTGGTGATTCAAAAATCTTATCAAGCATTTGGGGAATGGTTTGAGCACTAATTTGTACATGATGGGTAGGACAATAACTTTTCCCAATTCTCGCATATAACAAACGCAAGTAATCATAGATTTCTGTAACCGTTCCAACCGTAGAACGCGGATTTTTGTTAGAAGAACGTTGGTCAATTGCAATGGCCGGTGACAATCCTTCTATAGAATCAACATCGGGTTTATCAACATTGCCTAAGAATTGTCTTGCATAAGCGGATAAGCTTTCTACATATCGTCTTTGCCCCTCTGCATAAATCGTATCGAAAGCCAAAGATGTCTTACCGCTACCCGATAATCCTGTCATGACAACAAGTTTTTCTTTCGGAATCTTTAAACTGATATTTTTTAAATTGTTTTCGCGTGCACCTTTGATTTCAATATATTTTTGCATGTTTATTCACCTATCAACGCTTTGAATTCTTCTTCATTTATGATTTTAATATTTAATTTCTCAGCCTGGGTTTTTTTGCTTCCAGCTTCGCTTCCACAAACCACCAAAGAGGTTTTTTTGCTTACGGACCCAGAAGTTACTCCACCATGTTTTTCCACAAGCATCGATGCTTCTTCTCTGGTCATGGTTTCTAGTTTTCCGGTTAAAACAACGCTCATTCCTTTTAATAGATTGCTTTGGTTGGCAATTTGTGTTTCTTGGGGATTAATCCCAAGATCAATGAGTTCATCAATCAATGATTGATTTTGGTTTATAAAATCAACAATCCGCTTGGCGGTTGCTGGACCAACATCTTTGATGTTCATCAATTCTTCTTGTGTTGCTTGTTTGAAAGCCGTCAAATTAGGGTAAAATTTTACCAATTCTTTGGCTGCCTTTGTTCCTACCAAACGAATTCCCAAAGAAGCAATCACTTTGGATAAAGGATTGTTTTTTGAATTGGCAATGGCAACAAGCAAATTGTTGACACTTTTTTCGCCCATTCCTTCTAATTCCATCAAATCAGCTTTGTGAAGGTCTAAACGATAAATATCGGCAATCGTTTTGATAAATCCTTTGTTCATCAGGTCTTCGACTAACTTTTCTCCCAAGCCTTCAATATTCATTCCAGACTTAGAAGCAAAATAGATTAGACTGGCTTTGTTTCGTCCCGGACACTCTTCATTCAAACAATAGTGATCGGCTTCGCCTTCTGCTCTTACTAGCACACTATGACAAGATGGACAATGTGTTGCCATCACAAATGGTTTCGTATTGTTTCTTTTAGATGCATTGATGCGAACAACTTCAGGAATAATCTCAGCAGCTTTTCTAATCACAACATAATCACCAATTTCAATGTCACGCTCTTTGATGAAATCTTCATTATTAAGCGTGGCTCTTGAAACCGTAGAACCTGATAACAAAATAGGTTCTAATAAGGCAATCGGAGTAATTCCTCCGGTTCTACCAACAGAGAAAACAATATCCAATAATTTTGTTTCTACTTCTAATGGCGGAAACTTATAAGCAATCGCCCATTTTGGTGTTTTGATGGTATAACCAATTTCTTCTTGCAACGAAAAATCATTGACTTTGATGACAACTCCGTCGGTTTCATAATCCAATGTATGACGTTTGTCTTTCCAATATTCAAGATAATCCCATACTTCATCAATTGTGCTACAAAATTTGTAATGAGGATTGACCTCAAACCCTTGTTTTGTTAAGAAAGCAAGTGCATCCATTTGGTTTGTCAATTGAAATTTAGCAGGATTAACAATCGTATACGCAAACAAATCTAGTTTCCTTGATTCGGTAATGCTACTATCAAGCTGTCTTAATGATCCACCCGCCGCATTACGCGGATTTTTAAACAAATCCTCGCCTTGGCTTTCTTTCTCGCGATTGATTTGATCTAAGACTGATTTTTTCATATAGACTTCACCACGAACTTCTAAATCAAGCAAATTCTGAAGTGATTTTGGCATTGTTTTGATGGTTAACATGTTTGCAGTGATGTTTTCACCCACTTCTCCATCACCACGGGTTGCTCCTTGTACAAACTTCCCTTTTTCAAAGGTTGCGGAACTAGCGATCCCATCAATCTTTAACTCACAGACATAGTTTGGATGAAATCCTTCTTTCACAATTCGTTCATGAAAATCAATGATTTCCGATTTTGAAAAAGCATTGGCAAGAGATAACATTGGTTTTGCGAAACGAATCTTCTCAAACTTAGAACCTGCTTTGGCACCAACCTTTTGGGTTGGTGAATTCTTAACCACATACTGTGGATGCTCTTTTTCCAGTTTTTCTAGTTCTCTTAACAAAGCATCATATTCTGCATCACTCACACTTGGATTATCATTCACATAGTATTCATAACTATATCGATTTAACAAATTGACCAAGTCAATTATTCTTTGTTTTGCATCCATAGTTAACCTCACTAGTTGTCTTACATTGTCATATTATACCACATTCCCGCGTGTTTTCCAAGAGAAAACAAGGAGAAAGAAAGATGAAAGATTTTCAAAAGTAGATATTAAAAAGAATAAGCACCTTGGCAATAAGAAAAACTTCTTTTCAGGAAAACTTTGAAAAGAAGCTTAGATTATGAAGTGATTTATTATTAAGAATCAAAAAAAGGCATATTTTATTTAAGACAAATCTTTCTCAATTCGGTCACAATACAATTGGATTTTTTCCCTTATCTTTCATTTTAGGTTATTCAATCATTTCAAATGTAATAATCTCAGAAAAATTGTAGGTATGCCCACTTGTTTTAATCTACTATTAGGTCTCAATAATTCGTGCATAAGGAGAAATTTCCCTATCTGCTTATGAAAAAAGGCCTGATATCATTACAGTGGTATAATAAAAGTAGACAGTTTAAAAGGTTTGACAAAAAGCCATTTTAAGGTAGATGTGTTTGTCTAAAAGTCATTTTCCATCTAATCAAAATATAAAGGTTTTCAAAAATTGACAACGTTACCTCATACCTCTCTTTCATAATAAGTTATAAATAAAGGATATTTTCTTTCTGCCTTTTCTTCATTGAATTCAAAAAAGCAATGTCTATATGAAAATTGTACAAAAAAGTGTTGCCTGACCAAATAGAAAAAGACTGCTTTTAAAATAAAGCCAACTTAAAATCTTAAAAACAATCCATTATATTTATTTCAATATATTATTCCATTAATTCTATAGTCAATTCGATATGCAAATCTTTATCCCCTGCTATTATTGAGATTCGATCTATGCTTTTAATAAACATCTTTTTATTTATTTCTTTATAATTCTTATAAAAGTAACCGAAAATAACATTATTATTTTTTATTATACTGTATTTATCTACGTAAAATACTTCACTAATTTGGTATTCAATATTATCGACACTTTTCTTTTCGTCAACAATTATTTTAAATCCATCAGTTCCTTTTTTTAAGATTGCATTACTCATATTTCTTTCTCCTTTTATTAATCCTTTATAGATTTTCTGGGGGATATTCATCGTAATCCCAGTATGGACCCATGTCATATTCTGAATCTCCTTTATAACGTTCTTCATAAGTGGGGTTATAAGAACTGTGTTTAGATTCAAAATCAAAGCCTAAATCACTATCACTTTGACTAATAGTTTTACTTTCTAACCAACATTCATAACACAAATAATGGTGAATCGGCCTATAAGATATGTCTTCTCCACAATTTTGGCAAAATCTTTTTTTCATAGTATCATCCTCTTAACTCATCTTTTTTTTCATATGCTTCATATGATGCCTTATAGAGTTTTTTAAACCTATCTCTTGCCTCGACAGGACTAATGATTTGAGCTTGTGATCCGAATTTAAATAAATTCATGAACATTAATGTTTCATTAGTTTTAAAAGTATAAATTTTCTCATTACTTGCATCTTGGATTCCTATGATTGGTAATCTATCTTCTTCATATATAAATCGTCTTAATCCAAATTCAGTGAATTCAACTGTAAAGATTTCATCTAGTCTGTTTGATTTTGTTTCCCTGTCTTCAAAAAAATATTTTATCATACGTTCGAAATGCTCAGAGTCTGACTTTTTAAATGTTTCACTTTTCTCTTCTCTTAAATTACAACTCGCAAGGTGCTTAATGGTTATGTTATCTAACATTCCCACATTATCTTCACCTTTTTCTACAATTACCAATTCTATGCTTTCTTTGACTTTGGGTTTATGAACACTTAGTGGTATTGCTTTTCGGATGTTCCCTTCATCTTTGAAGCGAATTATATGTCGATTTTTAATTGCGCTTTCAACAATTTCCAGCGTTTGTTTAAAGAAAATTCTTTCCCTTTGCTCTCTAGTCAATAAGGAATATGACTCAAGTAATACTTTGATAAGAAACGAAACACCAGCTTTTCTTGGAGCGTAATAGTTAAAAAATTTTGCATCTTCAACACTTAATAATAATTCGACGTTTTCTTTGTTTAATTTCAATTTAAACTGGCTTTCATTCGAATATTTGTTGGTATATTCTTGAATTAGTTTTTTCATTATTTCCTTTGAGAATTCATTAACAATCAAATTAGTTAACTCTTTATTAAATTCAGTTTTGCTTTTGACTTTCCTATCAACATTTTCCGATGCCTTTTGAATGGCCTGAATTTGTTTTAAAGCTATTTTTCTTGACAGAGGAAAATCATCAAAATAATTTTTGATGATTATATTCATAAAACCACTACGGTTTTTTAGTTCACAATCATTATTGAATCTTATCATATCTGATTCAATTATATTCATAGCGTGATTTGATAAGTTGATATGCTGTCTACTTTCTTCATTTATAATAAATGTGTTCATTTGCTTCATAATCGTTGTCTCCTTTTTTTATTTTCTTAAATTTCTGTATATGCTGCGCTATCTTTAACCATCTCACCATCACTATTTTCAAAAGGAATAACGAAAATGACTTTTGAGCCACCCTTTTTTGCATCTTTTTTATTAATTATACAACAATTTAGAACTTCTTCTTTGCTTTTAAAATTAACGAGCATTTCATCATTTGGATCTACCATGATGGCAAATTGTTGTTTTGGCACCGGCTTTTGTTCCTCTACTCCTGTTTCTTGTAAGAAGGATTCATAAATCTCATCTTCATAAGAACGTTTCTCTAATTGTTCTAATTCCCAAATCGCTTCAAAAACTTTTATTTGATGATTGACATCCTCTTCTGTATACACGATTGCTATTGTTTTATCCTCGGAATAAGCAACTTTTTCACCTTTATTAATTAATTCTTGATTATCTTGGTTTACATAATAAGCGCTTGCAGTTTTACTTGTATATGGGCTTTCTTTCATGTTCATTTTTCTCTCCTTATTTCTTTATTTACCTTTTTTTAAAATAGTTTTACTTTGATTTTTTGTTCAATTCATCAATAAAATATATTGAGCTTCAAGTTATTTTATGAAATACATTTTTTTGTTTTTTGAAACTCAAAATTAAGAATGGCATGACGAGGTGCAAATTTCAATAAATGTTTTATTCTACTTCTAATCATTTTTTTAATTCTTATCAATTCAATTGATTCAATATCTTCATTTGGTCTCAATAATACTTCTCTAAATTTAATTCTTTGAGTATATTCATTTTTTAAATAATGGTCACTAATCCTTATTGTGTGACTATATGTTCTATTACAAACATCAAGGTTAAGAAATAAATACAAGGATTCTGACTTTTTCGATCGATTAATATTAAAGGTAATGTTGTTTACTCCTTTAATTTCGCTTTTTAACATAAGAGTTTGGATGTAGGTTCCGATATAATTATCCAATTTTAATAGCGTCATACTTTCACCTCTTTTTAAACTATTGATTAATTGTAGATGATGGCCATCACTTACGATAATATTATCTCATAAAGTTAATATGAATAAAAGTGGTTTTTAAAAACATTTTAAAGTTCATGTTTTAAGGCTTTTTATCAGCTTTTAACCTTTTTTATGTTCATATTTAATGAACTTTATAGTAATTTATAGCAAATAATGCTATTTTTTTAAAGAAAATATACCCAAAGAAAAGCAATTGATAGAACAAAAAAAGATAAAATTCCTTCTCTATGAATAACCGTATATTTTTTTAAGAGTTTTCTTCCAAAATAAAATATGATACCTCTTTAGTATTCAAAGTTAAAATTATCGATTTCTATTAAAGACATCCAGGGAAACATTCTCCTTTAATTCTTTGGTAGTATCTTTACTTTTATCCTCTGTCTATTTTTGAGATATCATATAAAATAGTTAAAAACTTTTATTTTAATCTTTAAATAACGATTGCTGTTGAAAAGATGATGATGCATTGCTTTTATGTTGTTCAGTATTTTTTCTTTCTGTATCTTTATTATTTTCTATTTCTTGAATTTGATTTATTTTAGGAATGGAAAAATTCCAATTCTGATCAATAGGAATAGCACCTTTTTTTATTAGTTCCAAATTGCCTGCATAATTCACATTATTCCAGCAAAATAGAACAGTCCAATTTTTATTAAAATTTTCAACCGCTCCACTCCAAGTGCCACCTTTGTTATAATCTGCTTTTACAACAATGGTTGCTCTCGAATTCCCATAGATATACTTATTTCGTTTCATAGCAAAGCCAGTGTTAAAACCTGATTTTGGATTGGTTTCCGATAGCAATAATAATCTTCCATCCTTTATCGCTTCTACCACTTCAATGTTTCTTAGTCTTTGTTGAAGGGAATTGGCCAAATATTCAACAGCATATCCTCCAAGTTTAATCGCTTCTTGAGAAGAAGTTAAGTCTACTCCGTTTGCCCCTCCTGAAACAACACCATAATGATTATCTATAACTTTTCCAATGATTTGCTTTGTGAATTCAGTATCAGATTCATTAATCGTTCTTGAACCAACCATCCCAATTAAGGGCTTTTGAGCAAGCTCCAAATTCCCAACATAATAAAATAACGGAGGACAATATTTTCCAATTCTTTTTTTAAGTACTTTGGGATAATTTTCATCGGCTCTTGTGGTAATTTTGATACCTGTACGATATATTTTCTCTAATTCAAAAGTCAAATTTGCACTTCTCATTTTTAAGTTTTCGATTCGTTCTAAAATTTCACCCTTAAGGTTCAATTTTTTTTCAATTTCCAAAGAAGATAAATTTATCAAATCAGAAGGTTGCATTCCTTGGGAATGCAATAAGATGGCAAGATCATTCCATTCAATTGTCTCAAATGGTTTGACTTCGTCAATAATCCCCAGATGACTACATAGAATCACGATGGCCATACTATTATCATTAAGAATCATTTCCATCCTCCTGCATACTACTATCCGCCAAAACAAACGGATAAACTTCAGAACAACCTTGTTCCATTAATCTATAACCACATACAGTTAATGTCCATTTTGAATCAACAATATCATCCACTAAAATTATATTATGTGGAGTGTTTGATTTATCCTTCACAAAAAAAGATTCAAATGCGTTTTGATATTGAAAACTTGAATTTTCCATGTTTTTTTGTGGAAGAGCTTTTGTTTTCCCCAATATTGAAACATAAGTTATGTTTAACTCATTAGCCAGTCTCTTTGTGAAATCCTCAACAATTTTGCTTCTTAATGAAGGGACATTTGTTATATGAGATATTCTATTATTTTTAACCAACGAAGTCAACACTTCTTTGCTTCGATGAAGCAATTCATCGCAAAACCTTTCCTTACCAGAGTATTTATCTTTCTTCACCATTTCTCCATATCCCACATCTCCATATTTTGAGAGGCAAATCCCTTCTTGATTGACATATAATATTTTCGTGCTAGAAAAGTGGTTCTTATTTGGCCACAATTTTCTAGGTTCTATCGTCATCAAGGAGTTATTGATATAATCTGCTGCTTTGAAAAGGTTGTTTTTGTCAATCGTCGTAGGAATGATGTCTTTACCCACACAATTTGCACATTTTCCACATGCTTTGGCTGTTTTATCATCTAAACTATTAACAATAAACTTGCTCAAACATTCTTTGGTTTTTATCAATTCAAGCATTTGTTTTTGTTCTTTTTTTCTTATATCTGTAATATCATTATAGTGCTTTTTATTATATTGGAACTTCTTAGCGGTTGTATAATACTTAGATTTTTCTTTATATATATATTCTTCGTGTTCTAGGAAAGATAATCCTTTTGCAACATAATTTCTTCGCAAATTTACATAATTCATTATTTCATTGATAGAAACTCCATTTTGTTTTTTGAAGACATTTAAGATTTTTAAAAGGACTTCTTCAGAAGGAAATGCGGTATTAATGAAATAATCAATAATATCATTATCTTCTTTTCCGCACATTAATACAACATTTGCATGATCTAAATTGCGCCCTGCTCTTCCAATTTGTTGATAATAAGAAACAATATTAGAAGGTTGTTGAAAGTGGATAATAAATCCAACATCTCCTTTGTCATACCCCATTCCCAGTTTAATCGTTGATACAATTGCTTTGATTTTATTATTCATAAACAATTCAATTGTTTCTTGATTTATGGATTCATCTATTCCAGAATAGTATGGTCTGGAATTGACTTTATTTTTGTTTAAAAAAGCGGAAAGTGATTCACAGTCACGATGAGTCAAACAATAAATGATGCCACTTCCATTCAACTGATTAATATGTTGCAATATCCAAGCATAACGTTCAGCTTTGTTTGCAAGTTGCAATATTTGAATTGCTAAACTTTCCCTTGTTAGGGGACCTCGAGAAACAAAGACATTTTCCCCTAATTGCTTTTTCAAATCTTGAACGACTCGATCATTTGCTGTTGCAGTCGTTCCTAAAACAGGAACGTTCTTAGGTATGATTTCTAGTATTTTATATAACTTACCATATTCTAATCTAAAGTCGTGTCCCCAATCTGAAATGCAGTGTATCTCATCAATCACGAACAAACCTATTTTAATGCTTTGCATTGCTTCATATACTTCTTCAGAGAAAAGAGTCTCGGGTGTAATTAAAATTAAATCAAGCTCATCTCTTTTGAGTGAACTAATAATGTCCTTTTTTCTTTCTTTTACGGTGCTATTTAAAACATCACACTTTAGCCCTAAATCCTTTGCGGCATGAATTTGATTTTCCATCAAAACTAACAAAGGACTAATTACAATGGTTACTCCTTTTTTATTTGCACGATTAATTTTTGTACAAATAAAATACACTAAACTTTTTCCCCAACCTGTTTTTTGGACTACCAACGTTCGATTGTGATTTAATGTAGCTTCAATTGCTTCATATTGACCATCTCGAAAAATTGCGCGAGAGCCATAAATGTTCTTCAAATAACTAGTTGCTTGGGGAAAGAGATTAGAATCAGTCATGTACTTAATTTCCTTTCTTCTAAATTGCTTAAACTATGAAATATTTTTCTTACAACCAAATAATCTATAAAAGATTCATTGCAACAATTTTATTTTGTTTTATAACACGAATAGCAATAATCAAAACTTAAAGGCAACTCTCTTATGATATATGGATTACTACTTTCTATTTACAAAATCCTTATCTATTTCAGATTTCCAATCAGGATTAATAGATTTATTGAGCCTGAGGTTACTGATGGTTTCTGATATGACTTTGTAATTTAGTTGAGTTCCCTTTTCATCAGAATGATAATTTGCAACTCTTTCTGCACATATACCGAAATCTCTTGCTGTACGAACAGCATCAATATTAGCTCCTAAAAAGATAAACTCCCAATTGAATTTCTCTTTTTGAAATTCAATCATATTTTTGATTTGAAATGCTGAAAACTCTTTACTTGCGTTTTCCATTCCATCTGTTGTAATAACAAATACAGTTTTTTCTGGTTTAACTTCTTCCTTTAACTTTCTATAAATACTAACGATTTTAACAATACTTCTTCCAATTGCATCCAATAGGGCAGTTGATCCTCTTACAAAGTATTCTTTTTTAGTAATAGGTTTGATTTCGCTAATGTTCTTTCTATTATGCAATACTTCAAATCGATCATCAAATAAAACTGTTGAAACGAGTGCATCTCCTGGTGTTTGTTTTTGTTTTTCAAGCATACTATTAAAACCACCGATTGTATCACTTTCCAACCCCGACATAGATCCACTACGATCTAAAATAAATACCAATTCGACTAAATCTTTTTTCATTTTTCATTTCTCCTTTTACAACATAAGAATACATGAAAAAGATATTGAAATGGTCGCTTGGCAAGCGACAAATAATTATTCTATTACACCAATTGTTTTTTGGCCAAATGCGAAAAGAGTTTGATTGATCTCATAGAGATCATAGTTTTCATCTTCTATAAAGTATTGAATGATTTTATCAAATTTATTACTTGGTGATAAGGAATAACCTGCTTTATTGAGTAAATCGTTTGTTTGATCCAAATT
>CAZYFI010000009.1:2681-33676 GCA_964646985.1 uncultured Bacteroidales bacterium | reverse complement strand
TTGCATCGCATATGCCATGGTATACACATAAGTATAAAAACGTGAACCAACTTCTTGGATATCAATGCACAACAAATCCAAATCATCCATCATTGCTTTTGCTGGTTTTCGTTCATCCCCATATAAGCTATAAACTATGACTCCTGTTTCTTCATCAACATACGAAGTAAAGCGTTCCCCTGCTTGAAAGTTTCCTCTCACTCCATGTTCAGGCGCAAACAAAGCTACCAAGTTTGTTTTTTCTTTCAGTACATTGATGGTTGATTGAAACTGGCTGTTAATGCCAGTTACATTGGTAATCAAACCCACCCTTTTGTTTTTAAAAACGTCTAAATGCTGATCAATTAAATCAATTCCTAATTTCATCATTATCCCTCCAAATTTTCCATGTTTGTAACATCGTCTAAATTGTGTGTCAAATACCAATATTGTTTTCGCGAAATGATATACATAATATAGAGCGGTCCACTAATACCAATGAGCAAATAAATGGGTAGGATTGCTTGCTTTAAAAAATTAACCAAAAGCAACGGTAACAGCAATAACAAAAAATAGCCAATGGTTTTAAAGAACGAACGAAATGCCATAAAGAAAGAAAATTTCACCAGACTCCACGGTTTCATGCGAAAGTGTCCAATGATCATAGGCCATTGTAAAATAGCAAAAAATATGGCTAACAAAGAAAAGAAGACAACAACAAAGCCAACCGTCACGAACCACCCGCTTAGATTCAGTTCGGAAAAATATCCTAATATTTCCCAATAAATAAAAGCACTGGTGGTATAAAGAAATAAAATCGGCAATAAAATCAATTCAATGACATAAATGTATTTGATGGTATCAAATAAATAAGAAAAAAACAAAACAAATAAATTTTTGGTCATTTCCTCTTTATAGGCTTTGATGACGCGAAATGTTGCAATATAACAAGGAATAAACCCAAAAATCATCAGGACGATAGCAACAATCATCAACCATCCCCAGCTTTGATTAAAATACCAAATCAAAAATGGAATTCCCCCAAGCAAAGAAGGAATGGTAATCATCAATAGATTTAAAAATACCAAACGGTAACCCCATTCAAATGCACTGTACCATTTACTATTCACCATTTTGTCTAAGTTCATCATGTCACCTTTTTGGTTATTATACCACTAAAGGTGATATTTTTCAAGATGTTTGGTTTCTCAAAAGAGAATAAAAAAAGGTGAAACCCACAGGGGTTTCACCTCATAGCATCATTAACTATAAAGTTCAAGTAATCTTGCTAAGTATAGAGTTGTTTGAGCATCTAATACTTCATTATAGTCAGCACCAGTTACAACAACGTTGTCAATAGCAGGGCCGATTTGTGTAGAAACTGTTAGCATACCCCATAGTGGATCAAAAATAACTTTGTCGCGCTTGAAAAATACCAAAGCTTTTACTGATTCTGGATCATCAACCTTCTTTTCAGCTCCTGTAGTCATAATGCCATCTTCACTATAAGTTGGATCTTGTTTTACTAACTTAGTTGTTTCTAACATCATTTCTGTAAAGGCACGGTAAACATCTTTGGCAGTTACGCCAGATGGATAAACGCGTCCTGCTGCTTGCATGTAGCATGCGCCACCCACTCCACCAATACGCGTATTATCTTTTGATACGGTATCAGGGTAAGGGAATGGAACATAACCAAATCGAGAATTGCCACCTGCATCCCATAAAGTTGCTGGCCAACGGTTGTCAGTTCTTACAAACCACAAACTTCCGCCTTGCATAATCGAATTGCCTTCATTGAATGTGGTTGCACCAGCATCCCATGCGTTGGTTCCCCAACCTAGAGCATATAATTCTTTTAATACGTTTGCAGCTTGAATGGCAAATGCATGTTTAAAGTTCATCGATAATGTTAATGTGTCAGCAAGTTTCACGCCTCCGGCATTGACCATACCTTGCCAATAAATGAATGGACGTCCTGATAAAACAGTTTGTCCTTCGGCCAACAATGCATCGGCTTCTTTTACCCAATTAGAGAATCCTGTATAAGTCCATTCTCCATCATTGAATAACTTAGCTGGTGAAGTTAATCCCAAACGTTCTACAAAAGCAACGTTATAGAATAAACCACTGTCTACTTGCAATCCTGCTGTTGCAACAGTAGGAAGTGAATATAATCCACCTTTATAAGTAGAAGCTGCCTTCATTACGGCTGCCATTTGGTTTTGTCCATATAAGTTATAATATTCTGTTGTGTCAACAATGGATCCACCATCAGCCAAAACCTTTAGCCAGTCAGTTGTTGATACGAAAATATCTGTTTCAGCGGCATTTAATGCTGCTTTTTCATTTAACCAATTGTAACGACTTGGTCCCCAAGGAGCTACATCTGGGAAGGCTACAACAGCCAAATCACAGTTGAATTTTGCTTCAATATCCAACCATGCTGTTTGTTTTGCTGTTTTATCTAGTGCTGTGTACAACTCTAAAAATGGATCATGTTCGAACATTGCATGTCCAGCTGCCATAATCTTAATTTGGTATCCACCTAAATCTGGATATGGTTCTACAACTGGAGCTGGTTTTACCACGATTTTGTGCATTGCTGTGATGTTTGTATCTGCTACTGATGTTGCAGTAATGTATACTGTTCCTTCTGCTTTTGCATCTACTTCACCTGTTGCACTTACTGTTGCTAGGGTTTCATTGCTTGATGACCATGTTACATTTTGGTTCACTCCTGTAGGAAGTACAGAGGCTACCAATGTAATTTGGTTCCCTACTTGCATTTGTCCTTCACCTTGAATCATGATATCTGTTGGGTTATCTTCTGGATCAGGAATGTTTTCTTCGATTACTTCAACTTGGTATGTTGCTTTTAATGTTGTGTCAGCAACTACGGTTACGGTGATTGTTACTGTACCCAAAGCGATACCGTTAACTTTTCCGGCGCTGGTTACTGTTGCGATTGCTTCATCACTTGATGAGAACGTTACTTCTTGAGCTGCTCCTTCAGGTAATACAGTGGCATCTAGGGTAATGTTACTTCCCATTGTTACTTCTGTCTTTGTTCCTGTTAGAGTCACTGATGTTGGAGTTACCACCACTACTGGTGCTTTTACTACTACATTTACGCTCTTGAATATCTTACTGTTTGATGCTGCTGCGGCAACAATCTCTGCTGTTCCAGCTGTCAAACCTTTTACTTTTCCGGTTGAATCAACTGTTGCTACGGCAGTGTTCTTTGATGACCAATTCACTGCTTGTGCGGCATTTGCTGGTGTGATGGCTGCCGATAATTGCATCTCTTCGTCAATTTCGATTTCAGCTTTGGCTCCCGTAATGGTTACCGCTGTCGCATTGACTACGATTGGATCATCTTCATCATCATCTGGTTTACAACCAACAAAAACAAAAGCCAATATTAGGACTAATGTTAATGTTATCCATTTTTTCATAAATTCCTCCTTAGAATTTTATTGTTTGAGCAGTTCGCTCAAAATTTTGTGTATGCTCGTTTAGGAGCTCCGTGAATATTATACTATTATTACCCTTTTTATGCAATAACTTATTTATTTTGTTTTCCGATTTACCACTCTTAATTTCATTGTATTTTAATTATCAAATTTAAAAAAATGCTTAAAGATATCTTTCTATACTTTAAGCATTCTACCATCAAAAATAAATGAACTCAAAAGAATGAATTAAGAATAGACTTCCAATAATCTCGCTAAGTAAGTACTTGTTTGTGCATCCATTACTTCATTGAAATCAGCACCAGTGGTTACAATTTGATCGAGTGCCGGACCAATGTAAACAGAATCAGATAACAAAGTCCAAAGTGGATCAAACAACACTTTATTGCTCTTGAAGAATACCAAAGCTTTTACTGATTCTGGATCATCAATCTTCTTTTCAGCTGCTGTGGTCATTAATCCATCTTCACTATAAGTTGGATCTTGTTTTACTAATTTAGATGTTTGGAGCATCATTTCTGTAAAGGCACGGTAAACATCTTTGGCAGTTACGCCAGATGGATAAACGCGTCCTGCTGCTTGCATGTAGCATGCGCCACCCACTCCACCAATACGCGTATTATCTTTTGATACGGTATCAGGGTAAGGGAATGGAACATAACCAAATCGAGAATTGCCACCTGCATCCCATAAAGTTGCTGGCCAACGGTTGTCAGTTCTTACAAACCACAAACTTCCGCCTTGCATAATCGAATTGCCTTCATTGAATGTGGTTGCACCAGCATCCCATGCGTTGGTTCCCCAACCTAGAGCATATAATTCTTTTAATACGTTTGCAGCTTGAATGGCAAATGCATGTTTAAAGTTCATCGATAATGTTAATGTGTCAGCAAGTTTCACGCCTCCGGCATTGACCATACCTTGCCAATAAATGAATGGACGTCCTGATAAAACAGTTTGTCCTTCGGCCAACAATGCATCGGCTTCTTTTACCCAATTAGAGAATCCTGTATAAGTCCATTCTCCATCATTGAATAACTTAGCTGGTGAAGTTAATCCCAAACGTTCTACAAAAGCAACGTTATAGAATAAACCACTGTCTACTTGCAATCCTGCTGTTGCAACAGTAGGAAGTGAATATAATCCACCTTTATAAGTAGAAGCTGCCTTCATTACGGCTGCCATTTGGTTTTGTCCATATAAGTTATAATATTCTGTTGTGTCAACAATGGATCCACCATCAGCCAAAACCTTTAGCCAGTCAGTTGTTGATACGAAAATATCTGTTTCAGCGGCATTTAATGCTGCTTTTTCATTTAACCAATTGTAACGACTTGGTCCCCAAGGAGCTACATCTGGGAAGGCTACAACAGCCAAATCACAGTTGAATTTTGCTTCAATATCCAACCATGCTGTTTGTTTTGCTGTTTTATCTAGTGCTGTGTACAACTCTAAAAATGGATCATGTTCGAACATTGCATGTCCAGCTGCCATAATCTTAATTTGGTATCCACCTAAATCTGGATATGGTTCTACAACTGGAGCTGGTTTTACCACGATTTTGTGCATTGCTGTGATGTTTGTATCTGCTACTGATGTTGCAGTAATGTATACTGTTCCTTCTGCTTTTGCATCTACTTCACCTGTTGCACTTACTGTTGCTAGGGTTTCATTGCTTGATGACCATGTTACATTTTGGTTCACTCCTGTAGGAAGTACAGAGGCTACCAATGTAATTTGGTTCCCTACTTGCATTTGTCCTTCACCTTGAATCATGATATCTGTTGGGTTATCTTCTGGATCAGGAATGTTTTCTTCGATTACTTCAACTTGGTATGTTGCTTTTAATGTTGTGTCAGCAACTACGGTTACGGTGATTGTTACTGTACCCAAAGCGATACCGTTAACTTTTCCGGCGCTGGTTACTGTTGCGATTGCTTCATCACTTGATGAGAACGTTACTTCTTGAGCTGCTCCTTCAGGTAATACAGTGGCATCTAGGGTAATGTTACTTCCCATTGTTACTTCTGTCTTTGTTCCTGTTAGAGTCACTGATGTTGGAGTTACCACCACTACTGGTGCTTTTACTACTACATTTACGCTCTTGAATATCTTACTGTTTGATGCTGCTGCGGCAACAATCTCTGCTGTTCCAGCTGTCAAACCTTTTACTTTTCCGGTTGAATCAACTGTTGCTACGGCAGTGTTCTTTGATGACCAATTCACTGCTTGTGCGGCATTTGCTGGTGTGATGGCTGCCGATAATTGCATCTCTTCGTCAATTTCGATTTCAGCTTTGGCTCCCGTAATGGTTACCGCTGTCGCATTGACTACGATTGGATCATCTTCATCATCATCTGGTTTACAACCAACAAAAACAAAAGCCAATATTAGGACTAATGTTAATGTTATCCATTTTTTCATAAATTCCTCCTCTATATATTTACGATTCATTATATCTCATTTATTGGAACAAAACAATTTCTTATTGAATATTATCCTTATTATTTATTCAAATCGATTTGTTTTGTATAAACGTCATACGTTTTCCAAACTTCAAAGCCAAATTGTTGATAAAATTCTAATAAACCTGTCCAATCAATGATAGTGGGTTCGCACCCTTGTTTTACCAATTCATTTAATCCCGCATTTACAATATCTTTTCCCAACCCCTGTTTGCGATAATTGCGATCAACTCCAAGAGGGCCCAATGCACCAAGCTTTGGAAAACGACTAGAATAAAACAAATTATAAGGGATAATCTTTAATGGCATTTGATTTATTCTTGTGAAAGCAATGACTTCCTTACCATTTAGAGCAATAAAATAACTGTTTTCTATTTTCTCATCTTTAAAAAATTCAAAGCATTCATAATACCAACGCCCAGGAAAATTCCGCATAAAGAAATCAAGCAAAGCTTCTTCATCTGCCTTGGTTGCAAAGCGATATTCATATTGCGTATTGATTAACTCAGATTCTTTTTGTGTGTGCCAGCAAATCAAATCATGCGTTGTGCGGGCACGCACATAATTTCTTCTTTCTAACCAAGGACCTGTTAAGTTGTTATAATCACAGGGAACTCCAGGAAAGAAATTATGATAATCTCGACCAATGGCAATCTCGGTTTTATTTTTATTGGCTAATATTTGCTCACTCATATCAAGGAGTTTGCTAGCAATGCCTTGCTTACGATGCTTTTTTGCCACATAAAACAAAGAAATAAAACCCATATGGTGGTATTTGGGAATACTTGGATGAGTAAATTCTTTGGCAAACAAAAAACCAATCAAGCCAGAATCGTCAAAGGCAAATCCTGATGCTGATTTCACAATATCTTGCGATTGCAAGATATTTTGTGAGAAAATATCTTCACTAATCGGATAGATGTCTCCCATTTCTTTGTTCCATAAATCTTTTGCATCCTCTAAACGTAACTTAGGATTCAGCAAATTAGTAATGGTATACATTAGAGTAATGATGCAGCATCTTCATCAATAATGACGGTTACTTTATCATGATTTTTAAGCGCTGATGCTGGAAAGGCTGTGGTTGGATCACAAGTAATCAACCTTTTTACCGCTTCTGCTTTTGCTTTTCCTGATATAAGTAACAAAATGCTTTTTGCATCCATAATATTCTTAATACCCATCGTTATTGCTCTTTTGGGAACTTCATCCAAAGAGTTGAAAAATCTTTGATTGTCTAATCGTGTTTTTTCTGTGAGTTCAACAATAAAAGTCTCTTGGTCAAATGGAGTATTTGGTTCATTAAAACCAATGTGGCCGTTGCCACCAATCCCTAGTACTTGGACATCAATTTGTGCTTTCGCAAGCATTTGATTGTATTTGTCACATTGTGCTTGTAAATCCTCGCCTTCACCAGAAGGAATGTGAACATTTTTTTCGAGAATATCTACCTGATCAAATAGATTCACATGCATAAAAGTATAATAACTTTGCGCATGTTTTTTCGGCAAATCACAATATTCATCTAAGTTGTATGTTTTCACTTGCTTGAAAGATAGTTTTTCTTCTTGATGCATTTTGATCAATTGTTTGTATAGTCCAATCGGTGTACTGCCTGTTGCAAGCCCTAAGGTTGCATCTGGCTTTTTCTTAAGCAAAGCACCAATAATTTTGGCGGCTTCTTGACTTAATTCTTCATAATTTTTTACTTTAATAATATGCATTTTTTCACCTCGTTAATTTTACTGGGACTTTTGTTTGAAAAGAAATTTCACTACGCAACGCCTTTGCACAGGCTTGTAATGATTGCGGTGTCAATTCATAAAGACAAACATAGTTTTTCACACCATGCAAGTGATTGACGTCATATGGTGACCTAAGAGCGATGACTAATGTTTTGTCTTTTGGTAGTTCGTCATATAATTTGGCTTGAAAATCATTGTTTGTGACATTATATGTACAAAGAATGATTTTGTCATAGTTTTTCAATTGTTCTTTTATCAAAGATAGATTGTTAAGAGAGAAATGATAAATGATTTCATCTTCCTTCAAATACGAACCAAGCGAAACATACGTTTCGTTGTCATTATCAACAAGGGATGCTAATTTGATTTCAGGAAATAAAATGAGGGCTTTATCGCTTGTTTGCAATGGAAACCATCTTTGATGAAACACCTTGGTTACTGCATGTTCATATAAATCTTGCGATAACTCAGTGTGAATCACCAATTCACTTAGGTCATGCTCTCTTTTCACATATTTTTCTTTTAATTTTAGTATTTTACTAACCGATTCTTTGATTCTTTCAAGGGATATTTTCCCACTGTCTACAAGAAATTCCAGCCTGTTTACAATCAATCTTTGTTCTTCTAAATCGGCTTTGCCACAAAAGATCAAAAGGTCAATACCAGCATTGATGGCATGTTCTAATACTTGATCAAGGGAAAAATGATTGTGAATGGCTCCCATAGTTAAAGAATCAGTCACAATCAATCCTTGGAATCCAAGTTCTTTTTTCAATAAATCGGTTATGATTGCTTTTGATAGAGTCGAAGGATACTGTTGATCAAATGCTTCATAGATGATATGAGAAACCATTACGCCATCAATTCCTTCATCAATGGCTTGCTTAAACGGAATAAGTTCTGTTTGTCTTACTTCATCTTTGCTTGAAGTCACTCTTGGCAATCCAATATGCGAATCAACATTCGTGTTTCCATGCCCAGGAAAATGTTTGATGGTTGGAAGCATTCCACCATCTTGGAAGCCTCTAAACGCATAGGAAGCATATTTCGCAACCACAAATGGATCATCCGAATAAGACCGAGAATTGATGACGGGGTTGTTGATATTATTGTTTACATCACCAACTGGTGCAAAATTTAAGTTAAATCCCATGCATGTTAAATTTTGGGCAACCGATTTGGTAATCTCATAAATGCACTCTGGTTTGGATGCCGCAAGGGCCATGGCACTTGGCAGTGGTGTAATTTCTTTTATGATCCTTTGCACCATGCCACCTTCTTGATCAATGCCAATAAACAAAGGAATGTTACTTTCTTTTTGCATTCTAGCGTTTAACTTTGATGCTTGCTTGGGGTTTTTAATATTTCTTGCGAAATAAATGATTCCACCAAGTTCAAAATCATGAACAAAAGTATCGAGTTGATCATCGTAATCTGTTCCTAAAAAGGCAAAGCAAAGCATTTGTGCAATTAATTGTTTTTTTGATAATTGAGAAATATCCATACTCTTTCCTTTCGAAAAAGATGTCACGATTGATACCGTGACATCTTTGTTTAACCGACAATCCCGGTTCTTTCTATGCTTTCAACAAATAATTTTTGTACAAAGAAGTAACCGATTAATAATGGAAGCATCATCAATAATGCTGCTGTGTTCGCAACTAAGCCATAAAATAACGTATTTTGACGCACGGTTTCATCTGTCAAATCTTGGAAGAAAGAATCACCACGGGCAACCCATCCAGATAAGACAGTAAACAATTGGTCAGTTCCACCAGCTAATTTTGTAGAAAAAACCGCAAAATTGTTTGCTGAATATTGGAACAAACTGGCGAAATAATAATCATTCCACTGCCATACAAAGGCAAATAGTCCAACTGTTACGATGGCACCACGTGCATTTGGTAGCATAACGCTCCAAAACGTTCTAAATACACCCGCGCCATCTACTTGTGCTGATTCTTCTAGTTCTGTTGGCAATCCTTTGAAAAATTGTCTAAACAGATAAATGAAAATGGCTGAGCGAATTCCCATACCAAAAGCAGCAACAATGAACATTGCAAATACATTACCAATCAAACGAATTCCTAAGAATGTAGAATTGGTAAAGTAGAGGACACGAGAAATATGCAATGTTTCATTTGGCACAACTAAGGTAAATAAAACGATATAAAATAAAATATTACTTCCCTTAAATTTTAATCTTGCAAATGCATAACCAGCAATGGCTGTTGCCATCACTTGTATGAGCATCGATACCGCCGACAAGATAATGGTATTCCAAATGGTATTGCCAAAATCCAATAATTGATAAGCAATTTGGAAATTGATATTGCTGAATGTTTCCGGAATCCAAATAACTTGTGGATTGGTAATATCCATTGGATGGCGAAGTGCAAATGAAAATTTTTGGAACAATGGTAATAAAATAACGAAAATCAATCCAACTAAAATGAAGGTTCTTAATATGCCTCCAGTTAAAGTAAACGCCTTTTTAGTTCTAACTTTAACCTTGGTTGGATTTTGCCAATCAGCTTTCATTTTCTGCATTTTTTCTTTTAAGCTGACTACTGGCATCTGTTTTTTCTCATTATTCATCATAGTAGAACACCAACTTAGACAAACCAAATAGCCAAATGGCAATGATGATAATCGAGGAAATGCAGAATAACCACGACATCGAAGCATGAATCCCATAATAAGAAACATCGCCTAATCCATTGACTAATTTACGAACACCTGCAGTTGCAAATACATTGATGGTATCAATTAAAGAAGAACGCAATAAGCTATCAACGACAGTGTAAACCCCCGCCGTCAGCATGAGGGGTGAGACCATCGGAAAAGTAATTTTCCAGAATATCTCATATTGGGTTGCTCCTTCAATCTTTGCTGCTTCATATAAATGTTTTGGTACCGATTGAATTCCCGCTAAGAAGATCAAGATTTGGACACCAGAATAAGAAATAATATCATAAATCTGATCGGCTGTTGTTCCTAAAAAAGTGACGGCTTGTAAAGGAATATTGGAATTCGTTAAGAAGTCTTGAAAATTAAACATTTGTGCAAAGATATCTGCTGTAGCACCTTCCATCGCTGCTTCAAGTTGTGCTCCTGTTTGCATCGCGGCATCAACGGCTTGCGAGTTAAAAATAACTGGCATAAAGAAGATAGCCCGAACAAAGGAGCGACCTTTGAATTTTGAATTAAGCACAACCGCAATGATCAAACTAAAGATTAAAATCAGGGGAACATTGAAGAATGTGCTAATAAACGAATCGGTTAGTGTTTGACGGAAAGTAGAGTGTTCTTTTAAAATATAAGTAAAATTATCTAACCCAATCCATTCCGATATGATTCCTATGTGTTGACCAGTTGAGGAATTGATTCCTAGGTTTTCCACACGAGAAAAACTATAAATAATGGTAACAAGGAATGGAAGTAAGAAAAAATAAATAAATCCAACAATCAAAGGAAGGACGAAAACAAAGCCCCATAATGCTTGACGTTTGCGATAACTAATCTTGCGAGCAAGCAAATTAGGAATAAAGCCAAAGATTTTCTTAACGAACATCATGACTTTTGTTTGCATGAAGTCATATTTCCATTGGCTTAACTTGCTAAGCAAGTGATCCCAAGCAGTTTTCATCGATGCAAATGTTTTGTTTAAGAAATTTTTCATATTCATTTACATCCCTTCTTGTACAACTGCAAACCAGTTTGGTCGAACCGAAAAAGCAGTCGCTTCATCATAATAAACTGTGTTGTTGTAGTTGATAACCAAAACAGCACCGTTGCTATATTCTACGCGATACACATTGTCTTGAAGAATCTTATGATTGACCAAAATGGCATTTTGGTGAATCTTTGCATCATTAATCATGTTGTTCATGTAAAGAATTCGACTCTTCCAGTTCGCATAGTAAGCATTGTAGTACATTGTATAATTGGTGTCTAGTAACTTTCTAGTATCTTCATAAGATATCATGAAGTTTAAATTAGAACCAGTTTCTAATGCTTTTAATAAATACCAATCCATAGAACGTTCGCTGTCATAGTTTACGGCAGGACCAGTATAATCAAACAATCCACTGACAACCAATTGATAGAATGGAATAGAATAATCATAATAACCAAGCAAAGAAGATTGTAGTGGAACATCTACTGCAAACGTAGCATATTTTAGAGCATAGTCAAATGGGGCAGAAAGCATGACATTGTCCATTTCACTGGCGATGTATTCCATGGCTCCAATTTGATATTGCATGCCGTTTTCAGCAAATATATTATCTTTGTTAGACCCATAATCACCAACGCGCATATTACCTAAATCACTAAAGAAGGCACCATCAATATCAAATCGATCATAAGAATTGAAATATTTGCGGGCCAAACTTTCATAGAATTTAGGTGATAACATCGAAATCGGTTCAATGGTAGAATTTGGTTGTCCAGTTGCCAATACATAAGCACGATGAGAAGAATAAGTACTACCAATACTTTTCGCTGTGTAACGCAAGTTACCAAGCAAGAAGTCATAGCCTTTGTTGCTCGTTACATGTACTTCTGGATATAACACAATGTTGTTATCTTCAAGATACTCTTTGAATGATACAAATCCTCTGTTTCCACCAAGAACATTAGATGCTCTAACATTCGCGGTTGCTCCTGGTTCCATTTCGTCTTTTGTCCAAGCAGTATAGGAAACACTTAATTGTGATAAGCCTTCTTGTTGTAAATCTTGTACGATTTCTTTGGCTTGTTTAAACGTAGTCAAATGCTTTTCATCGTTATAAACAAATCCCATAGCAATTTCACGTTTTTCAAAAGCTCCTAAGAAATTTAGATGAACCACATTATCATTAGAATAATCTTTTGGATAAATTTCATATTTTTCAATCAAGTAATCACGGTATTTATTAGCTAAGCCAACATATTGAATCTTGCCATCATTGCCAATAAAATCATTTTGTTGCATAAATTGATAAATATAAGTTAAGTCGTTGTTGATAAATTCTTTGGACCATTTTAAGAATGGCGTTTGTGCTGTACCAGCATATACCGTTTCTGATTCACGGAAGATGGCTTTAAAATAAGCAATGTTCATCGTTGATGCGACATCAGCACGTTTGAAATTAGCATAAATAGAGGTTTGGTTTGCCCCTTTATCAGCAATCGCCAACACACCTTTTTTAGCTGTTTTGTCTAAGAAACCATACATACCAAACATCATCTTTTCATTTTCCATGTTTTCCGTACGATTTCTAAAGGTAAAGGCTTGATCGCCTCCATAAATGCTTTTCGCATAGGCAGTATAACCAAGTTCATCTTTCGGGCTATTAAATTGCATAATGGCGCCGCTGCCATCCGGCAAGATGATTTGACCTTCACTTGTTAAACTATTGTTAGACGTAAAATAAGGAAGGACATCAATGGTCCCAAGATAACAATCATGGGAATATTTCGTAAATTCGCCGTTTTCTTTATAGCTAGAGCCTTTTCCTTCTCGAAGAGAATCATTCAAAATATTGGTTTCTAATCCTTTGTCTGTTAAGGTAAAGCGCATGGCAATTTGGAAAACTGGAGAATTGCTTTCTACAATATTACCAAACAAATCGTTTTGTACATCCGCGTATTCTTTCTTGAACACTTCTTGAATCGGTTTGTTGTCATCTGTATACAAGAATTTTCCTTCTTCATCCCGTGCTTGATAACCGCCAACCGATACTTCTACTCCATCTACTTCATCATAAGGATTCTCATCATACAAAACAGGAATTTTCTTAATGTAAGTTTGTCCTACTTCATAACCTGGATAGTCGCCGACATTTTCTTCGGTGATGGAAATGTTGGTTGTGTTAATGTAAAAATAGTTGCGATCAGATGGTGCATCTACCTTATACATATATTCAAATAATTTTTGTAAAGGGATGGTGCTATTTGCTTTTAAGTTGAATGTTGGCGAACTGTTTTGTACATTCAAATAATAGTTGGTGTTGTAAGTGACAGGATTGGTTGTTGCTCCATCGGTGTTAACCAAAGAATAGTAACTACCAAACATGTTAGCTAACATATAACTATTAGAGAATGGATTCGCAGTACAAGGAGACGCGCCTTCTTCACCAAAATTAGTTGCATTGTAATCAACGCCGGCTTGCATTTTTAGTTTATTTAAAACGCGGTCTTGATCATCACGTGCAAGAATATTGGTTAGATTGTATCTTGAAGGAATGGGATTTCCTTCTTCGTCTTTGAAGGTTTCTCCATCAAAAACAGGGGTTACGGTTGCCAATCCTTTTTCTTCTAAGTAAGCAGCACATTCTTGACTCCATGTATATGCTGTATCAGAATATTCATAAATATTTTGATTGACTTTTGAAGCATTGATTAAGAATAACAAATTCCCTCGGAAATAGTCTTCCATATCTGTGCGTTTGAAATCTTCAGGGAAGAAACTGTTAATAACGGTAAAATCCCCAATTTCATATAAAATCTCAATGCCATTTTCGACATCAAATTTAATTTGATAATGGCGTTTGATGGTTCCATACAGTAAATCGTTGTATAAAACGCTATTCGAATAAGTATTAAATCCCGTTCCACTTAATTTATCGTTCGAACCGATGTAGTACAAAATAAAGTTTGATTTCATGTCGGTTGAATTACCAGTATCTAGGGCCGTATTGAATATTGTTTTACAAGTTGTTTTGTTATAGTTTGTAAATCCAGCTTCTGTTTTTTCATTTGTTGGGGTACATTCACTATTCAAAGCAACACTTACATTCGTCGTGTCTTCATTTAAGAACATGGTATAAAGACTGTTTTGTGCTACAATTTTCGCTTTATTTAGTTTATACGTTACCGTATACACACCATCTGCTTCATTTATCACTTTCACATAACTATTAGCAGGAAGGGTCGCAACGGCTTCATTGGCTTCTTGTGCACTATTGTACTCAACAAGATAGTTTCCTGTTCCGTCATAAGGAGAATAATCAACATAACCTGTCAAATCAAACTCCGCATTATCAGAACTGAATGATTGGGCTTTTAGCCCTCCAAAGAAGAAAATCAAAAGGAGGACAGAGAGAACCAAAATCAAACTAAGAACAATAATATTCTTTAATTTTAATAATTTCATATTTCCTCCTTTCTATAAGTAACGTAAAGCAATTTCACGATATAAGGTATATACAAAACCGATAATCTTTTGGAATAAATCAAATCCAAGCATGGCAACAAAGAACAAGACCAAAACAGCAACCGCTGTTCCAACAATCGATAAGATGCACTTTAATAGTCCATATTCATGAATCGAAATGAGTCCAAAGAAAATCATATAACCCATTAAAAATGATCCCAAACTAAGAATTAAGCCATAGAAGCCTGCTTCTTCACTAGAAATAATGTTAGAAAATAACATGCCTACTATTTTAGAAACAATGAGTGGGAACAACGAATAACAAACCATCATGAATATTTCTTTCATTTTGCCTTTGCCATCAAATAATGTTGTAACGCTCCAATTGCCAATGACAACAGCAATAATGGGAACAATGACCGATGCCATTTCTTGGAAAGAGTTTAAATCGTTTAAATCAAGTTGGTTAACAACAAAACCTGTATATTGAAACTCTAAAATTTGTAAGATAATGAGTAAGACGATAAAAATAATCGATACTGACATGCGAGCTTTTTTTTCTCGCTTAAATTGATCAAATCCTTTTAAAGGATGCACAAGAATGTAAGTGGGAAATTGAATGAATTCTTTGTAAACAAAGGAAAACCAAGTTTTCACTTTTGCCCAATCAAAGCGTGATTTTTGTTTTGTAATTGCGATTTGATCATTCATTATTCATCACCTACTTCTTCTGAATCATGTTTCTTATAACGAATATTACGATAAATTTTATAGCCAATTAATCCACCAGCGCCAATCAATACAACTGACATAACAGCGGTAAAGTATTTGTTCACTTGTTCATCGCGGTATAATTTGTATGCTTTCGAATAATAAGAAACACTAAAGCCAGTTTGAAAATAACTCATTGCTTCTACATATCTTCCTTCATTGAGAAGTGACTTTCCAATTCCAACATAAGCATATTCATAGTTTGGATTTTGGGCAACCACGTTTTTCCATTCTTCTGAGGAGGCAATTAAGTTACCTATATAATGATAACGAACTGCTTTGTTAATAGAAATAGCAATGTCTGTTGGTTCAAAGCGAATCACAGATTGATTTTCACGATCAAGAGCAATGATGTTTTCGCCTTGATAACGAATGGCAACCGGTGTATTCAAATTGGTTAATTCATTTCCTCGACCACCAGAAATATACAGTAAATTTCCTTCGTCATCATAAGAAAACAAACGTCCTGATTTTTCATCTGCTAAGGTATACACACCATAATCATTGACTGTTACTGCTGAGAAACGAGATGGTCCTCTTTCCGCAACCGTTCCTCCGGTACGAATGTATACCAAATCTCCTTTGGGAACCGAATACCCATTGCGTGTCAATACATCTTTTCCCGATGGATTGATTCGCTTAATCATTGATGTATCATCTACATTGTTGACAGCGCGTGAAGTAGCATAAATGAATCCTTCTTCATCAATCGTTAAAGATGTAAAAATGGTATTTAAAATGGTTTGTGTTTGTGCCAATTGTTCATCGGTCATAAAGCGACGCCAAAAGACATCCCAAAATGATAAAGTAACATAGTTGACACCAACGAAACTACTGAACATGCCTTCATAAGACATTTGCATGATTCCTTCATAAACGCCTTCGGAAATAACAAACAAACGTCCAGCTACATCGGTCACAATTTTAACAGGTTGAAATATTTTTCCTGCAAAACTGATGTCGGTTGGGCTAGATACGACTTGTACAACTTGATATGTTTTCGCATCTACAATGACAATTTGATTGTTGCTTTTATCAGATAAATAAATTAAATCTTGGAAAACGCCTCTAATGGTCGTGCCATCAGGATTTTTTGCTGGTCTAATATTACGATAGACACCACTTAATGCAAATGGTGAAATGTAGAATTTTTGTGCGGCAGTGCGCATCGCATAAGGAATTTGTTCAATGGCTCTAAAATCGGCCAATGTCATTCCTTTTTTCGCAAGATATTCCGTAAATGATATCGAGGTGGTGTTTTTATTGTTGTCAATAAAAGCCGTCTTCATTTTTAGTATTTGCTCATCAGTAAAGTTTTCTGGCAATACTTCATAATTAGCAACTTTATATTGATAACGCATATTACCATCAAACACAAAGAGCATATTGGATGCAGAATCAACAATATAAATAATATCGGTACCAACACCCGCTAAATCATATTCCGTGTAAATAAACAAATCTTGAGGGCTAGTAAATTGACTTGCTTGCAGTGCTTCTCCTTGTGGGGAAGTCCAAGCATCACTAATGACAGTATAAATACCACCACTTGCAGGTGCTAACCCAACAGTGGAATAAATGGGTTCACCACTGTGTGAATAGGTATATCCCACCGCTGCTTTGGCACTAGGAATAACCATACTAAACATTAAAGCAAAACATAAGATAAAATACTTAAAATACTTCTTCATGCTATGCCTCCTATTTCATTCCTGAATGCGCCATGGTGTCAATCATGTTGCTTTGGGAAACAATAAACATAACAATAGGAACGGTAATCATGATTAAGGCAACCGCTGCCAAAGTACCTTGACGTGCTGGACCAGCACTTGCGATTTGGCTTAAAGCATAGCTTAACATTTTAAAATCTTCACGATAGATGTAAGTAGATCCATCCGCTGCCCATAGGGCTTTAAAGTTTAAAATAACCAATGTGATGGATGCTGGTTTTACCAGTGGCATCACCACTTTCCAATAAATCTTAAATTCACTGGCACCATCGATTTTTGCGGATTCCAACAATTCCATAGGAACAGGAACCATAAATTGTTTCATCAAATACAATCCCAAAGAAGAAGCAATAACTGGTAGTATAATCGACCAATAGGTATCAATCAACCCGAACCAGTTTAAAATCATGTAGTTAGGAATGCCTGTTACTGCTGATGGGAACATAAGAGAATAAGTAACCAAACCCATTATGATACCTCCACCAGGAACTTTGTATTTCGCAAGTGGATAGGCACACATAGAAGCAATGATTAAGTGACCAACAGTACCTATGATGGTAATTAAAATCGTATTAAAGAAATAACGAGAAAATGGAACCAAAGATGTCCCTAATACCACACCCAAATCACTAAAATTATCTAAGGTAGGATTTCTAACAAAGAAGTTAGGTGGATATAAGAAGATTTCATCGAGTGGTTTAAACGCATTGTTAATGATTAACAACAACGGTAAAATACTTAAAATACCCGAAGTTGCTAAAAAGAGAAACAATAAGACATCACCAGTTTTAGAACGATTGACGCGTTTTTTCTTTTTTGATTTATATAAAATTTTAAACGATGCGATTTCCGCAAATGGACGAGAATCAATCATTTTTGATTTTCGTTCGTTGCGCTTTTGTTTTAAGGTGAGTTCTTGTTCTTCTGGTTTCAAAGTTTTTTTCGTTTTCGCCATTATGACCCCACCTTTCTAATCATTTTACGAATTAATTGATTGAGCATGATTGCTGAGAAGAAAAGAATCGTGGCAATGGCCGAAGCATACCCCATTTCATAGCGAATAGAGCCAAAGTCTTGTAAATGGTTTACAATCGTATGGCCTGCATAAGCAACCGAAGGGAAGCCTGCCAAAGCAGTCGTGACCGCGCCAACACCAAGGGCACCAGAAATTTGAATGACTGCAGAAAAAATCAAAATGGATTTCATATTTGGTAATGTGATATACCAAAGTTCTTGCCAACGATTTTTAATGCCATCTACAGCACCCGCTTCATATTGATTTCGATCAATTCCTTTTAATCCCGCGATGAGCGCTAAGAAGTTAACTCCTAAGCTCATCCATAATTGTACAACAATGACAATCGGTAAAATGTAATCTGCATTTTGTAACCAAGTAATTGGTTCAGTAATTAAGCCCCAATCCGTTAAGTAGGCATTTGCATATCCATAAATATCACTTGCAAAAATGAGTGCCCAAATGGTAATGGCACCACCAGCAATCGAAGGAGCATAAAATACCAAGGTAATAACTGCTCTTAGTTTTGGTGGCAATTCATTGATTAACCAAGCAAAGATAAACGCCATGATATAACCAAGAGGACCGCATATGATGGCAATAATCAACGTATTTTTAATGGCGGTAATAAAGATTGGATCATTTAAAAACAAATCGATGTAGTTTTGCCATCCCACCCACCTTGGTGCTTCTAGCATATTAAAGTAAGTAAATCCCAATAAGAAACTCATAACAACAGGAGCAACCGTAAAGCATAAAAACATTGCTAAATAAGGAGCCATCATCGCATACAAAGAACGATTCAAATACATCTTTCTACGGAATGGTTTCTTACGGCTCCAGTAATCAATTTCAATGGCTTTTTGCGCACGCCATTCACGGAAACGAACAAGTATAGAAGGTTTTTTTGGAGTCGATATATCGTTATTCATCTTATTTCTCTCCTCCTTAATCTAAACCGAATTCTTTGCGTTTTTTCGAAATTTCCGCATTAATCAAAGCTACATATTCTGTTAATGTTTCCCGTGGGTTTGTATCGTTGTTAACAACCATACGGAAAGCATTCTCAAGGTTACGTCCTGTATAATATCCACCCGGAACTTCAGGAACACCAACGCTATTTTCCCATTGTGAGATTAATACGTCTTGTTCTGCTCTTGTCCATGGTAAATTCTTAAAGGCAAGAACATTGGCTGTATTGTGTCTTGCGGCTGCGCCAAGAATGGATTCTAGTTCACGGGCATAACTTGTTTGTGTGTCTTTTGATACCCACCAACGCATAAAGTCCCAAGAGGATTCTTTGTCATCGGCTTGTTTCATCATAACAATTGCACTGCCTGATGCCGCTCCATTGTTTATGAGTTGGTTTTCCTCATTGTATGTTCCAGGAAGTGGTGCAAAGCTCCACTTGTTGGAAATTTCAGGAGCAAATACGGTCAACGTATTGAATAATTCATAGTTGGCAATGCCAATTGGCGTTTCTCCGGTACGGAAACGATTGAGGAAACTTGCAGCAAGAGGAAAACTGTAATCGGTATAATATTTACACCATTCTTCAAATGCTTGCATTGCTTCTTCGGTATCAAAGTTAGATTCTTTGTTGTCGTTTCGGTAGAAGGTTCCACCTTTTTGGTATAGCATAGAAGCAAACACTTGGTTGACAACACTGGTTGCTCCTGATGCTGAAACTGGCAAATAGAATTGCAAGTTAGAAATGGACAATTCTGTAACCAAACTAGTTACTTCACGCCAAGTTTCAGGAACAGTCCAACCGCGATCTTCAAAAATATCATTGCGGACAAACATGACCAAATAAGATTGCGTATTCGGTAAGGCATAATAGCCACCGTTATATTCATAAGGAACCATAGAACTTCCATAGAACAAATATTGTTCGTTTGGATCATTTAGTCTTCCTGCATTGTAATCGGTATTTGGATCACACAATCCCATTTCCGCATTCTTTGCAGAACAAATTCCTGTAACTTCATAAAACTCTTCAAATCCAGAAACATCCATGATGGCATTACGCATTGCATAATTGACTGGAAGTCCATTGGCAACGTTAATGGCAATATCAGGACCCGTTCCTGCCAAAGTAGAAGGTAATAATACTCCGGCTGTAACCACTTTGAGTTTTACATTGATTCCATATTGTTCGGTAAACGTATTACTAATTAATGTACTAATCGAGTTCGCTTGTTCACGCCCTGTTGTTTCGCTCGTTAAAAACCAAACTTCAATTTCCTTGCCAGTATCTACGGCAGCAATTGTACCAATTTCTTCATAATTGAAGAAGAATGATTGGAAGAAACTGCGAATACCAAACCAAGTCCCATTAAAGAAATTGGCGTTGGCGTTTGGCAATTGATCAACAGAAGAATGAACCCACAATGCTTCCACTGTCAAGGCTTGTTGTTTTACATCACTAATCCAAGTTCCCAAAGAAGAAATGTTTTTGGAAAAACTACTTAATCGTTCTTGGATTGTTCTTGGTTTTTTCACCATATCACGAAGCTGAATTTCCATGGTTTCCAAAATAGCAATTTTATCGCTCTTTTCACCAGAAATCTTCGTAATATTTTCTGAAACAATAGTTAAAATATCTGCTGCAGCTTCAAAAGTCTCAAGCGTTCCTTCGACGCGTGCATTTTCACCATATAAGTAATAATTAATCAGTGGGTCAGGATTCAATCCTGTCACCGCAATGATACGCAAATACAAATTATTCAACATATCAATGACTGTTTGCACTTGACTAATTGGAACTCCGTATTCTCCTAAAGTAGACTCTAATCCAATCGTGTTCTTCTTTCCACCTTCTAAGAAAAACGCATATGGTTCTTCTGCATCACCTAGTGTAACAATACGGAAGTCACTGCTATAAGAGAATCTAGCGCTATTTGCTTCTTCAAAAGGGATTTCTCCATTGATGTATACTCGTCTTGTTGAGAACAATCCACGAGAAACATTTTGTTTGGAACGGAAACTAATATAATACAAACCAGATTGTTCGTTTGTTAAATCGACTTCCCAAGTAATCATATCGCCAGGGGCCGTCCATTTTGAACCACCAATGGCATTTAGTTTGATTTTTACGGTATCAATTGGAACATTTCTTGGATCGGTTCGATCACCAATCGCATATAATGTTGGCGATGTGCGCTCAATTGCATCTTCGCCTTCAATTCTAATTGGCGATGGCAATTCTCTGACGCTCGTATAACCAAGATTGGCATATTGTTGTTCATAACTTGCATAACTAATTTTTGGTTGATAAGATGTAACACCAATTGCCACGATTGCCATTGATTCGCGAAGTGATTTCAATGTCAGTGTGTTGTCTCCAGCTTGTAAATAAATTAAATATGGTTCTAAAATATAGCCAGTTTCATCACGAATGAATGTTTTTCTTTCTACATCAAGAATTTCCTTTTGACTTGGTTTCATATCGTTATCGGTAGTATCTTGAATGATATCTCCAGCATTGGTCCAATAACGAGCAAATTTCAAATTATCTAAGTCAGAATATTGAGCAAAATACACTTTATCTTTATCAAGAGGATCAATGACTTGGTTGACATATAGAGCTCGTTCAATTGGTGCTCCGCCATCACTCAAAGGAAAATAGCGAAGATACACATGATATAAACCCATTTCTGGCACACCAGGAATCGTCCATGTGGCATATCCTTCATCGGTTGTCTTATAAGCCGAAACCACTTGATTGAGATGATTCGTGATATTGATGGCACCAAAGCCATCAGCATGATTGCTTATGGCAGTTGTTCCTAATACTTCAATATCATTTGGTAAAGTAGGGATGCTTAGTTTGGAAAAATCCAAAGGATAATCATCTAAAGCATCTTGAGGAATTCCTTGCTTTAATTTTAAAAAGTTTTCGTAATCCCCAGCAGGAATCAAAACTTCAGGTGCTTGTGATTGAGAAAGCACATGGTTCGGACTATAGCTTTGGACAACTACGGTTGTGAAAAAAGTAAGGAAAATAACAATTAACAAAAGCAAAATTGCTCGTTTCAATACTTTGGGTTGAATCTGAATTTTACGCGCCATACGCTTCACCTCGTTGTAAATATTTTTGGGTTTCTAAAACAAATAAGAAGAAACGCTCTAAATAAGCAATGCTTGCTTGTAGGCCGCCACTTTTATTTCTTTTTAACCATAAACGTTTTTGTTCTTGAATAAAATCTTCTTGGCAATCTAGGATTGCTTGTACATATTCCAATCGTTTTTCTCTTGGTAGTTGTTCATTATAGGCTTGATTTAAATCTTGAATCAGGCGAACCAACCAAATAGACTGTTTTGCCTCTAATACAGAGAGCATGCCTTCATCATTGGCTTTGATTTCATTTAAAGATTTTACATGAAAATCAAAGAACCTATTTAAAGCATCATGTTTTTCTTGTGATAAAATCGTTGCTTTATTTCTTTCCATAAAATATGTAATTGGATGATCTTCATTTATGGCCGCTGTTGCCCACATGAAGTTGTGGAAAGTGGTGGTTCCATTGCTGCGATAATCATTCAAATAATGATAATATTGTCCTAAATCAATCAAAGTATCAGCTAGCAATTGTGACTTGTCAGCAAAAATAACCCGATTCATATAATCACGCAATAAAAACTGTGTTCCTTCTTTCAATCGCCATGTATAAAGTCCAGTAAAGACTAGTGGGGCATAACTAATCGGCAAAAACTGCAAATGGCCAAAATCGCCCCAATCAGTCAAGATAACCCCTTCGCCATCTAAGCGATATACTTCTAAAGCGGCATTGGTAATGTTCTCTAACCAATCATCTTTTCTTCCCAAATAACTACACCATGAAGTGGTTCCTGGTGCTGCTAAGAATTTAATCTTCAAATCATGAAGCTTTTTCAAATGAGCAGCAAAAGGATAATTGCCATCATAACCCCAATCAATAAAAAGCATATCTTCTGGTAAACGGTGAAGCAGTTCTGGATGATGAATTAAAACATCGCCCCAAATGAGAGGAATTTTATTGTATTTTTTAATCACTTCATAAGCTTTTAACACAAAATCAATATAAACATTGCCAACACCATGTTTTTCACATGCTTCTTTGGATTTTCCTTTACCAAGTTCAAATGGTTCATCAAAATTCATGTTAAAGTAAGGAGAAGAAGAAATGCTTAACATGTCAGCATATAATTGTTCGATTAACTTTAAAGAATTCGGATCAAGAGGATTCAAGGTTCCGGGTTTACGATGCCTTCCCCATAAAAAAATCCCTTCAGGCTTTTCTGCTAAATTCTTAAATTCATCTGTTTCTAACCATTTTGCCATATGACCAAATCCATTTTGATTAGGAACAAGATCAATAAAGCGTTCTTTGGCATAAGTTTCTAACTCTTGATATTCATCAACTGAAAGGAATCCATCTTCTTCTAAGTATTGTGTAAAAGATGGATAGCCAAAACTAAACCCTTCTACATATAACTCTAAATGATTCATTTTAAGTTGGCTCATCATTCGGATGATGTGCTTGATGGTATCAACAGTTGGGACTTTATCTCGACTGATGTCGAGCATAAAACCACGAATTTTCAAATCTGGATGATCGCTAATCAAACAATTTTGTAGTTTGTTTGGCGATTGTTGCATCATTTGCTTGAGGGTAAGTGCTCCGTAATATGCAGAAGCTTGGGTGCTATAGGAAATCTTGATTTGTGTATCACAAACCGAAATCTCATAAGCTTCAGCGGATAACTGTGCTTGTTTTATAAAACAGACATCTGCTTGATCAGTTGCTTTTGTTCTATGAATTGGCAGGTCCAAAAAGACCTTTTCGATGCTTTTTTCCACTTCACCAAAGAAAAAGAAAAGTTCTGAATCATTGGCAACAGATTTATGAAAAAAACCTTCTTGCATGGTCATTTGTTTCACTTGCGGATAAATCCGATACATGTTCTTCTCCTAACTCGAATAAGCCATTCTTACCGATTTTACTTTTTACTCATTATACAATGAAAGCGCATTTTTTTCAAGGTGAAATCTAAAATTAACCATAGTAATATAAAAAACCTCGAAAAAATCGAGGTTTCTTTGATTACAATTCTTGTGAAGGTTTTGTCCAAAGTTGTTTTAACCGTGCTCTGGCTTTTACCAAAGCTTCTACTTCTTCACCAACAAGGTTTTTATATGTGAAAAAAACAACACCTAACACGTTATCAAACGTGTGATTGTATTTAAGTTGGTTAATGATTTCTTCCGGGTTGCTCCAGTTTCCTTCTTTGGCATAACGATATAATCCTTGCCCCATATACAGTTTTACATTGGTTTTTTTTGCTGCCCACGCCCACCATTGTGCTAGATCAGCATACTTAACGACTTCATATAAATTGTTGTTTACATCTTTTTTCCAATAGTCAAAATCAAAATAATCTTGGGGAACAATGTAATCAATCCAACCTTGTTCCATCCATAAATAAATATCAGCAAACAATCCTGTATAGCAATTATAACAAGAGAAATGGTTGTTGGAACCATGTTCCCAAGCTGATTCATTTGGCTCTTTAAACCACTTGGTATTGGTACGATAAATACCAAATGGGCTAATCCCAAACTCTACTTTTTTAGGTAACGTCAATAATTTCTCATGCATTAATTTAATCAATTTGTTGACATTATCACGACGAAAATCTCCAAGGGTAGTAAAACCAGAAGCCAAAAACTTCTCTTGTTCCTTTGCATCTTTAATGGCTTCATATGGATAAAAGTAATCATCCATGTGGATTGCTTTCACATCATAATTTTTCGCAATCTCAAGCGCAGATTCACTAACAAATTCGCGTACTACTTCACTTGCTGGATCAAGAATCAACTTGCTTTCTACCGTCTCAATCACCAATTCAGGATGTAGCTTCGCAAAGTTATTGTCAGCCAAACTTTGTAAATATTCTTCTTTTGTTTTGTTGATATCACTTAATTTGATAGAACAAACGCGATATGGATTTAACCAAGCATGCACAACAATGTTGTGTTTCTTGCATTCTTCAATAAACCAACCCAAAACATCAAATCCAGGATATTTTCCTTGTTCACCAGTAATAAATGCTGTCCAAGGATTGAGATCGGATTGATACCAAGCATCATTCGTCGGACGGACTTGGAACACAATCGTATTGAAATGATATTCCAACACTTTCGCAATCACACCTTTTAAATAAGTTTGATATTGTTCAACAGATTCCATCTTGGGAATATCAATGTTATTGACTGTTGAAAACCAAATTCCCCGCAGTTCTTGTTGCTTTTCTTGGTAAACACTCGGGATTAATACTTCTTCTTGGCTTTGGTAATAGGTTACATTTCCTTCATAAGAAAATCTTTTAATTGGTTGCATATAACTCCTCCATAATAGTTATTGTTTTTGCATCGGCATCGAGCTTCACTTGTAGCCCAATCGGTAAATTAATAAATGGGTAGCTGTGTCCACTGGCAAACCCCGAAACAACAGGAACGCCCAAAGTGGCAAAATACTGTTGAATCAAATGAGAAATCCCCCATGAGGTATCGTCTTTTGGTTCACACCCAGTAAAGTATCCAAGAACAAATCCCGCAGCTTCTGATAGCTTATTGGCTAAGCGCAGTTGTGAGAAATATCGATCAATACGATATGGTGCTTCATCAACATCTTCAATGAAAACAATTTTATCTTTGAACGAAACATCATAAGGAGTCCCATTCAATGTAGCAATCAAACTCAAATTACCACCTACTAACGTTCCCATAGCGCTCCCAGAAACGATTGTTTTTGCATCATCCAAAGGATTTTTTAACACTCTTCCTTGTTGGTTGGCAAACAACATTTGCGAGAAATCTTGTAAAGAAAAATCATCAAACAAAGGATTTCCCAAATAAATGCCAACAGCACCATGAACCATAGGAATATTCGTTTTTTGGTAAATTGCATTGAGTAAGACGGTGACATCGCTAAACCCAATTAAGATTTTGGGATTGCTAGCAATCAGTTCAAAATCCAATTGATCAACCATCCTCGAGCAACCATACCCACCCTTCATACATAAAATTGCGTTTACTTCGCGATCCGCAAACATGGCATTAACATCGCTAGCACGCAACTCATCTGTTCCTGCCAAATAACCGTATGTTGCATAAAAACTTTTTCCATATTTGAATTTTAATCCTAATTTGGTTAACGCTTCTTCCATCTTAACAATTCTTGGATTGTTTTGATTGATTTGTGATGCCGGACAAATGATGCCAATGGTATCACCCTTTTGGACGCATCTTGGTTTCATTAAAAACCATCCATTTTGGTAAACTTTTGATATCCTTTTACTGTAAAGCATTGCGCGTGGGAATGTTTTGATAAACAGCCACGGACAAAGCTTAAATGTGTGTAATAATCAAAATAACGGAACGATGAACTATTCATAATAAACCAATGTTTGGCAATCGCTTGTTTCCAAAGTTCATATCCATCACTGCAATTAACATAAATATAGGGTTCAAAGCCTTCTCTATCTTCCCAGTTTTCTGCAAAATAAACTGGAGCCCAGTGTGGTGCGCCTTGTATTTTATCACCCATATCTAGTGCTGCCCAAAAAGAAGCATCGTTTACAATTTTGTGTGTCAACGCATGATCTTTATGCATGGAGTTTTCCCAATGCGTAAAGATGTAATTGGGACGATATTTGCGAATTAAGTTGGCAACTTGCACTCTTACTTCGTCATTATCAGGCAATTCTCCATCACAATACTCTAGTACCACTGCTTCTCCTTGCAGCATTTGGGCAAACTCGTTGGCTTCTTTTACCTTTTGAACGCGGTAATCCGCAACACTCATGTGTTTGGGATTTCCTCTTTCTCCTGCAGTCAGAGCAACCGTCACAATGTGATCCCCTTTTAAAGATTGATGAGCAAGCACACACCCAGTGGTTAATTCTGCATCCCCAATATGGGCACCGATTGACATAAATGTTTTCATTAATGTAACTCCTTCCTTAATACAGCAAAAGATTGCACAATCTTCATGCCAGCATATAAATATATTTCTCTTGCTTTGTTATCGGACCCCGTAAACAACGTCATAAATTTGGCACCATTTTCTTTTGACTTTTCACAAAGCATACAAAACAACGATTTTCCCAACCCATGCCCTTGTGTTTTTGGATGAATGCCAATTCCTCCCAAATAACCACGACCACTTGGTTGGGTTAAGACTGGACCCGTCCATCCCAATATTTCACCATCTTTTTGCACGATTAACATCGGGTCTGGTTTGGCTTTCGCAAGATTGTTGTTTACAACCTCGCGCCATCCTTCATTTTTCAAGGCATCAAATAGTGCGTCAAACCCATAATGTAATTTTGGATCATAATACGTAATCGTATATCCCTCTTTTTCATTGGTTGCTATTTTATTGACAACATCTAAAGGCAAAGTATATTTGTTTAAGTCTAAATGGTAAGCATCCTGTTGTCCATTTACATTGTATTTGTTCGCCATAAACAAGAAATAATACGGCGTATTATAAGGAATGGCTGGAGCCCCTGGATGTTCATGGCGGTCATATCCTGGAACCAACCATTCTAGATTGATTGGATTAAAAAACAAATTGCGGACAACTGTTTTGCCTTCGGCTTTTAAAAATGCTTCACAAGCCAGTAATAACTTTGTACCGATTCCTTGACGTTGATTTGATTTAGAAACGGCAACACAAGCAATATATCCAGGTGTTAAAGATGGTTCTTTGCCTTGATTGTTGTATGTTGCACAAGCAAAGCCAACGATGGTTTCATTTATTACCGCAACAAAAGCGCCTTTTTCTTGGAAATGAGGATTATCCAAAAACTTGCTTTGAAACCCATCGATTGTAAAAGGGGAATAAATGCTATGTTTGGCAACACTTTCATTCCATAGGGCAACCACTTCACTCATCATGCTACGTTTGAAAAGTTTAATTTCCATATTAGTTCCTTTCTTTGCGATTATTGTTCATCCTTTGTACAATCCATTAACTTCGCTTTTGTCCTTGGAAATGACTCAAGATGTAATTTCCAATTTTAGCTCGAAACGGAATGATTTTCACATTGTCTCTTGTAGGATGGACACGATTAGACAACATACAAAATGCAATTTTGTTGGTTCGATCAACGACGATATTTGTTCCTGTAAACCCAGTATGTAAAATGGTATTCGGACTCACCAAATCACCAGCTGAACAAAAGTTCCCTTTTACAATCCATCCAAGGCCGCGAGCATCTGTATCTAGGGAAATTCCTGTAGACACTTCTACTTGTTTTTGAAACAATAAATCAATCGTTGGTTTAGATAAAATTTGTTTCCCAAAATATTTCCCATCATCTAACAGCATTTGTAGAAAATGAGACAAATCAGTCACCGTAGAAAATACTCCAGCATGACCTGCTACCCCACCTAGAATATAGGCTTTTTCATCATGCACATGACCTCTGACATATCCTTGATATATTTCATCTTGGCGAAGTTCTGTTGGTGCACACAAGGTTTTTTCGGTTGGGTTATACCCAGTATGACTCATTCCCAGGGGTTCAAACACATGAATTCTTGCAAACTCATCAAGCGGCATCTTAGAAATGGCTTCTACTACCAATCCAAGTAAAATAAAGCCAATGTCAGAATAAACAATTTTGCTGTTTTTTGGGTAAATTGGGTCGCATGCGAAAATCTTTTCTAACGCTTCTTCTTTGCTAGCTAATTTGGATGCCCGAGGAATATCGGATTGCAAGCCAGACGTGTGTGTTAGCAAATCCCAAACGACGATATCTTGATGACGAAATCTTGGTAAATACTTCGCGACTTGATCATACAAACGTAGCTTCCCTTTTTCCAAAAGCATCATAATACAAGTGGTTGTACTAACCACTTTGCTTACCGAAGCCAAATCATAAATCGTTTCAATGGAATTTTCTTCTTCTTTTGGGAAAAGACTACGCTTTCCCAAACTTCCCATATAAACTTGATCAGCAACCAAACAATAGTTGACTCCAGGGAATACCTGTTCATCAATCGCTTCTTGTAATAATGTTTCTAATCCTTTAATCATCATTTCACCTCAAATTTGTGAATATGGCGTTGATAGCGTTTGTAGAAATTATCAAAACAAAGTTTTTCAATGTCGCTATTTCGATATCCACGTTCTTTCATTTTTGTAATTAAATTAGATGTCTGAGAAGCATCGGGCAAATCAAAAATATTTGAATTGGGAAATTCACTTAAATAATCCATAAAATCAAACCCAAACATGACATGATCAACATCCATGATGGCAATTGCAGCTTCTAAATGATCAAGCAAATGATCGATATTTTGTTCATCTTTGTTAGCTGACACAAAATTATTGGCCAAAGTTAATCCAAACAATCCATCGACACTTCTTAATGCTTTTAATTGATCTAGTGTTAAGTTGCGACGATGATCACAAATGCTCTTAACATTCCCATGAGAAAAAATAATATTCTTTTGTGTGTAATCTAACACTTCATAAAAGCTTTTTTCATTCAAATGGGCAACATCAATAATCATATCAAGTTGCTCCATTCGTTTTAATAAATCTTTCCCATTTTGCATTAATCCTCGGTCTTTGCACCCAGCAACGCCAGTTGCATATTGATTTTCTTCATTCCATGTTAACATAGCGTGACGAATTCCTAAATTGTAAACCAAATCAATGTCTTCTGGCTTTGGTAAATTTCTTAAGCCTTCTAATCCTAACATCACTTCAAAATCAGGCAACAAATGCATATCTAATTCATTGAGTGCTATTTTGATGGATGCAACCAAATCAAAATCATCTGGTGAATACATCGTCCAAAGTGCTGCTTTGATGTTGGATTGACGCAATTGTGGTGCGTGGTATAACGCAAACCGATTCGTTTTTCCTTGCATGTGTTTGGTGTACAAATCATAAAGCATATCACTATGCACATCAAATAGTTTCATTTTTCCCTCCAAAATGACAAGTCGCAATCAAGTGATCTAATGATTCTTTCTTAATGGCAACGTGAACTTCATCATCTTTGATAAATACAACTTCGCCTCTTTGTAATCCATTATAGTTCATTGACATCGAATAGCAGTAAGCCCCAGTAGAAAACACGATGATTGTATCTCCTTCTTCTACTTGAGAAAACGGAACATCTTTCGCAATGATATCTCCTGATTCACAGCATTTACCAACCACATCATAACGAGAAGTTTCATAATTGATGTTTTGTTGGGTTCGATTGGCAACTTTAACCGTATATTTTGCTTGATATAAAGCAGGACGAATATTATCCGCCATGCCACCATCTATAAACAAATAATTTTTGCCACCCAATGTTTTCTTGGTTCCACCACATCGATACAGTGTAAACCCGGAATCACCAACAATGCTTCTTCCTGGTTCAATCATGACTTTGGTAATCGATAACTGTTTTTCTTTCACACCTTGTTCAACGGTTTTTACTAATTTTTTAAGCATATCTGGAAGTTTGATTTCTTTGTCGCTATCCAAATACTTAATCCCAAAACCACCTCCTAAATTAAGAACACTTACTTTCATAGAAAACTTTTGTTCAAATTTTTGTACAAAATCAAGCATTGTTTTTGCTGATTTTGTAAATGAGGATGGTGTATTGATTT
>CAZYFI010000009.1:0-2581 GCA_964646985.1 uncultured Bacteroidales bacterium | reverse complement strand
TATCTTTTCCATTTGTTCAAAATCGTAGATGGATTCTCCAAATTTTGAAGAAAGCAATGCTGTTTCAATGTATGCATGGGTGTGGGCAGAAATACCTGGATTCACACGAAATAAAGTAGGAATGGTTTTTTGTACTTGATTTGCTAATCGATTAAGACGGCGCAATTCATTGATGTTGTCAACAACAATGAGTCCTACTTCATACTGGATTGCCATCATCAATTCTTCATCTGATTTATTGTTTCCATGTAAAACGACTTTATCCATCGGAAACTGACTTTGTTTTAGGATATATAAATCTCCTGCAGAAACCGCATCAATTCCCAACTGATGATTTGCGAGGATATCACATAAGTAAGGTGCCAAAAAAGCTTTTGATGCATATATCGTTTCGCAAGCAAATTTTGAACTTTTGAAATGGGTTTTGAATTGTGAAATCTTATCAACAATGCCTGCTTCATCGTAAACATATAACGGGGTCGGATGTGTTTTCACAAGCTCGCTTAATGCAATATTTCCTAAGTATAATTCATTGTTTTTTTCATTCATTCGCAATGTTTTCATATTCTATATAATAAATTATCAAGTAACAATGATAATTCTTCCTCTCTAGTAATTTCATTTAATTGTCTTCTAAAGTCTTTGCTATGAGTAATCCCTTTTACATACCAAGCTGCCAAACTTCGCATTTCTAATATGGCTTGACGTTCTGATTTGATGGCCATTAGTTTTTTTAAGTGCAATTTACACATGTTAATTTTTTCTTCATCAGATGGCGGTAATAGCATTGGTTCCTTGCGAAAATACCTAGATAAATCACGAATGAACCACGGGTTACCTAAACTAGCTCTTCCAACCATAATCATATCAACATTTGTCTCATCTAGCATTCTTTGTGCATCCTGAATGCTACGAATATCCCCGTTGCCAATCACAGGAATGGAAACTGCCTCTTTGATGGCTTTGATATAATCGAGTCGCACTTTTCCAGTATACATGTCAGATTGTGTTCTTCCGTGAATCGCAATTAGTGATGCTCCAGCCCTCTCCATTGCTTTCGCATTTTCCACACCATTGATTGTTTGATGAGTTAACCCAGCTCGCATTTTCACACTGACAGGTTTTTTTACGTTTTTTACAATTTCGCTTACCAACAATTCCACTTTTTTTACATCATTAAGCAAATGACATCCACCCTCTGCTCTTAGCACTTTTTTTACAGGACAGCCCATATTAATATCAATGATATCAGCCTCTGTCTTAGTATCAATTAACTTAGCAGCAGCAACCATAGCATCGATATCACCACCAAATATTTGAATCGCAATTGGATGTTCATCTTTGTGTATGGCAGCAAGTTCCCAGGTTTTTTCGCTTTCATATAACAATCCTTTGGCACTAATCATTTCCGAGTATACCAAATCAGCGCCAAAATCCTTCATTATCATTCGGTAAGCGATGTTGGTATAACCAGCTAATGGTGCCAAAGCAATGTGGCCTTCTATATTTATATTTTTTACTTTCACAACGACTCCTTGAGGTTATTTATACTTCATAATTATACCATATGGTGCTTGACTTATAAATATGTTTTTGAAATTGTACAAATCAAAAAGAAAAATGCTGCAAAAAAAATAAATTGACACTTACCCATTTAGTGATAAAATAATAATGAGGTACTGGGCTTAATTTTAGTCCATTATTCTGATACTAATATTTTATAGGAGGTTAGTGTGAAAAAAGTACTGTTATTTCTAGCTTTATTCTTGGTAAGTGCCCTTTTGGTAGGGTGTTTCGAACCCAAAAATATTGTATCAACAATTGAGGTTGTTAGCGATGAATCTGAGTTTGATCAAGGATTTCAGCTTTCTGACCTAAACGTGAAAGTCACAATGTCAGATGGAACATTTAGTATGGTTCCATTAAATGAAAGCATGATAAGCGCTGATGACTTGGCTAAATTTGAAACCGAAGGAACTCACACCATTGCTGTAAGTTACCTAAATGCGGCCACAACGTTTACCATTAGTATTGCCGGAGAAAAAGGTGATCCCGGCGAAAACGGAAAAGAAGTTCTCCTACGTGTTGAAGAGGGATTTATCCAATGGCAATACGTTGGTGATACCACTTGGACTAATTTAATTGCTCTTGAAGCCCTAATGGGAACCTCAGGTGTTGATGGTGCCAATGGGGCGGATGGAAAGCCAACCACACTAAGGGTGGAAGGCGGATTCATTCAATGGCAATATGTTGGTGATACCACTTGGACTAATTTAATGGCAACCGCTGACCTAGTCGGTTTGACTGGTGCAACTGGACCTGCTGGAGCCGATGGCGCAAATGGAGCCGATGGAAAGCAAGTTACTTTCCAAGTGACAGCAGAATATATTCAATGGCAATATGTTGGTGATACCACATGGACTAATTTAATCGCTCTAAGTGCTTTAAGAGGTCCTGCGGGCGCGGATGGTGCCAATGGCACTGATGGCTTAACTCCAACCATCGCAATTTCCGAAGATGGATATTGGGTCATCAATGGAACAAAAACAACCTACAAAGCAAGTGGGGACTCTGTTGCTCC
>CAZYFI010000008.1:16023-42433 GCA_964646985.1 uncultured Bacteroidales bacterium | reverse complement strand
CTATTATACAAAACTAACAAAAATAAAGCAATGACAAAATAAAAAGAAGAGTTGCCTCTTCTTTCATGACTAGATTTCCATAACCATTACTTCTTTTTCTTTCGCAATGGCATCTGCTTGTTCAATAAATTTATCGGTTGTTTTTTGAATCTTTTCGTTATGACGCTTCAATTCATCTTCACTAATCAAATGTTCTTTTTCAAGTTTTTTCATTTGTTCAACCATATCACGACGAATATTGCGAATTGCAATCTTCGTTTGTTCAGAAAAATTCTTGATGTCTTTTACAAGTTCTTTACGACGTTGCTCATTTAAAGCTGGAAAATTAAGGCGAATCACAGTGCCATCATTCATTGGCGTTAAGTTTAAATCAGCTAATTGAATCGCTTTTTCGATGTCTTTTAAAATAGCACGATCGTATGGTTTGATGACTAACAGTTGGGCTTCCGGTACGGAAATAGCCGCAATCTGTGATAAAGGCGAAGGAACACCATAATAAGAAACAGACACATTGTTTAAAACACTTGGGTTTGCACGCCCGGTGCGAACAAGACTTAATTCTTTTTTTAAAGCCAATAGCGCTTTATTCATTCTTTCTTCGCCGGCGTTCATAATACTTTGAGGCATAATTTATTTTCCTTTCATATTTTATTTGATATTAAGGTTCCGATTGAAAAATCGCTTACTGCTTTCGCAATATTTCCCTTAACATTCATATCAAAAACAAGAATATCAATATTGTTTTCTTTACATAACGTAGCTGCAGTTAAATCCATAACATTCAAATGCTTATCTAAAATTTCTTGATGTGTCATTTTAGAAAATCGCTTTGCTTGTGGATTTTCTTTTGGATTAGAATCATAAACCCCATCCACTCCATTTTTTGCCATTAAAATCAAATGCGATCCTAATTCAGCACTTCTGAGTGCTGCTGTAGTATCGGTTGTGAAAAAAGGAATTCCGTTACCACCGCCAAAAATGACGATGCGATTTTTTTCTAAGTGCGATAATGCTTTTCGACGAATATAAGGTTCGGCTACCGATGGAATTTCCAGCGAAGTCATCGTTCTTGTGTCACAACCTAGACGTTCTAGGGAATTTTGAAGAGCCAAAGCATTTAAAATTGTTGCTAACATCCCCATGTAATCGGCACTTGAACGGTCCATACCAGATTCAATCGCATCACGCCCGCGCCAAATATTTCCTGCACCAACCACGATGGACAAATCAATATTTCCTAAATCAAAAAGTGTTTTGATTTCGGCAGCAATTTCATTGACTTTGCGATGATTAATTCCAACATGATTATCTCCAGCCAAAGCCTCTCCACTTAACTTTAATACAATTCTTTTCCTCATGTAGCCTCCTTCTTATTGATAAAAAGGCACTATTTTATTTAGTGCCTTATTGTTGATTAGTTGTTGACAGCTGCCATTACTTCAGCTACGAAATCATCTTTTTTCTTTTCGATTCCTTCTCCAACTTCAAGGCGAACATATGATAATACTTCACATTGATTTGATTTTAGATATTGGCCAACAGTTTGATCAAGATTCTTTACAAATAATTGATCAACCAAACAAATACCTTTTAAGAATTTATCGACTTTACCAGCAACGATACGATCAATAATTTGTGCTGGTTTGCCTTCATTGATGGTTTCTTGGACAAGAACTTCACGTTCTTTTGCTAGATAATCTTGATCAACTTGATCACGATTCAAATAGCGAGGATTCATTGCGGCGATATGCATACAAACATCTTTCGCAACAACTTCATTTTCACCACGAACAACATTCAATACAGCAATTTTACCATTCATATGGTTATATGTTCCAAAAACATCAGCAGATGTCTTTTCAAATGTTTGAACGCGACGAAGAGATATTTTTTCACCAATCGTTGCAGTTGCATTAACTAGTAAATCATTCACTGTGATATTTCCACTTGGTACAACCAAGGCTTCTTCAGTGTTGGTGGCATTGCTATTGATAATCGCTTGGCCAATTTCTTCAACCAAATCTAAGAAGATTTGATTTTTTGCAACAAAGTCTGTTTCACTATTCACTTCAAATACAACAGCTTTATTGCCTTTGACAGTAAAATGGCAAACGCCTTCAGCAGCGATGCGGTCAGCTTTCTTTTGAGCTTTTAAAATGCCCTTTTCGCGTAACCAAGTGATGGCTTCTTCCATATTGCCGTTCGTTTCTACTAGGGCTTTTTTGCAATCCATCATTCCAGCGCCGGTTTTTTCTCTTAATTCTTTTACTTGGGCAGCATTAATCATTTTATAATCTCCTTATTCAGCTTTCTTTTCCGTTACAGGTGCAACTGGAGCCACTGGGGCAGCAGGTGCAGAACTAACTGGACGTTGCGGACGAGGACGATAATTATTTGGACGAGGACGGTTATTATAACGTCCATCACCACGACGATTGTCACGGTCGCCTTCTTTATGATAACTTGGACGACGTCCAGAGCGATCTTCTGGTGCAGGTTCATCTGTGAAATCAATCACGATTGGTGTTCCACCTTGTGCTTCAACAACGGCATTGGCCAATGTTCCAACTATTAATTTTACGGAACGAATGGCATCATCATTTCCTGGAATGACAAAATCCACTTCATCAGGATCACAGTTTGTATCAACCAATCCAAAAATTGGAATGTTTAATTTTCTCGCCTCAGCAACGGCATTGTGTTCTGTTTTAGGGTCTACAACAACAAGTGCTGAAGGAACCCCTTTCATATCACGAATACCACTGAAAAATTTATTTAATTTTTCTTTTTCTTTGTTTAATAAAATAACTTCTTTTTTAGGAAGAACATCAAAAACGCCATCTGCTTCCATTTTTTCAATCTCGAATAAACGAGCAATGCTTTTACGAATGGTTTTAAAATTGGTTAATGTTCCACCCAACCATCTTTGATCAACATAGAATTGACCTGCGCGAACTGCTTGATCTTTTACAACTTCTTGAAGTTGTTTTCTTGTACCAACAAATAAGATGGTTCCTTGATTTTGTGCAATTGTGAATAATGCTTTATAAGCATCTTCTACAAGTTTTACAGTTTTGTCTAAATCAATGATATAAATACCATTTCTTTCCCCGAAAATATACTCTTTCATTTTTGGATTCCAACGGCGAGTATTGTGACCGAAATGAACTCCAGCTTCTAGCAATTGATTTTTGCTAATTACAGACATGTTAATTCTCCTTTTTATTTTGTTTTGGCCGCCACTAACGTCTTCAACAACCGCACCACAAATCTGTGTACTTAACGACCGTCTCGGTTAGTGTGTGTATTTTTTTTATTTGCCTTCCGTATTATATCATATTAATGACTATTTTGCAAATGTTTTTCACTTTTTTAAAACACTCAAAAACAAAATGGCAAATAGGAACTAATTGCTTAAGATGTTAGTCTTCTTTCGTCTCTTTTATCGCTCTTGGATGATATTTCATATACTCTTCATGGAGTTTTTCTTTCGAAACATGGGTATAAATTTGGGTTGTAGAAAGATTGACATGACCGAGTAATTCTTGGACACTGCGCAAATCAACCCCATTATCAAGCAAATGTGTTGCGAAAGAATGACGCAATTTGTGCGGTGATATCTTTAAACTTTCCGATGCTTTTAAAGCAATATCATTTAATATCACTCTAACTCCTCTTGGTTGCAGAGGTCCTCCATGATAATTGACAAACAAAACATCTGTTGGTGGTGTCTTAGCTCGCTTTAAAAATTCAGGCCTGGCAAATTGAATATAATCCATCAAGGTTTTTTTCACATTTTCGTGAAAAGGCAAATAACGCTCTTTGGAACCTTTTCCCATTACAATTAAAGATTGATTGTGAAAATCAATATCTGATATTTTTAAATGACAAAATTCACTTACACGAATTCCTGTTCCATAGAGCAATTCTATTAAGGCATAGTTTCGTTTCCCAAGATCGGTACTTGTATCAATCGAATCAAACAAAGCTTGGATTTCTTTTTGATATATTTGTTTGGGCAATATTTTATCTAGTTTAGGCGAGGGAATCTCGGTAAACACGTTATCATCCACGATTCCTTCATTTGCTAAGAAACGAAAAAAGCTGCGTAAACTTGACATCATTCTGGCAACACTTCTTGGTCTAAAATGTTGATTATTCAAATAAGACAAATAGTATCGTGGAAAGTTTGGCCGCACTTGTTTTAAACTCCCAAAATTATTGGTTTTCAAAAAATCACGAAATGCTTCAATATCACGGTGGTATGCTTTTACGGTTAAGTCAGAATATCTTCTTTCATTTCGCAAGTATTCGGTAAAAGCAAACATCATATCTAAATCATCCATCGATTTCACCCCTTCTTTGATCCATGATTTTCAAACTTCGATTGACATAAGCAAGCTTACGATCTTGTTTTCTCATGCGTTCAATAATCGGATCAAACAATCCAAATGTCACGTTCATTGGTTGAAAAGATTGATTTGGCGTTGCGATATAATTGGCAAGAGCACCGATTGCAGTATGATTGGAAAAATCAACCAAAGCTTCTTGCTTCAACCATTTTGCCATATTGATTCCTGCCATCATTCCTGAAGAAGCACTTTCTAAATAACCTTCTACTCCTGTGATTTGCCCAGCAAAAAACAAATCAGCTCGTTTTTTACTCTGATAGTATTGATTTAAAATGTGTGGGGAATTGATGAATGTATTTCGATGCATTACGCCATATCTAGCGATCTCACAATGTTCTAAACCAGGAATCAACCTTAAGATTCTTTTTTGTTCAGGAAATGTCAAATGCGTTTGAAATCCCACCAAATTATACATTGTTTTTGCTGCATCATCTTGTCTTAATTGGACAACAGCATAGGGAACAACATTGGTTTTTGGATCTCTTAAACCAACTGGTTTCATCGGACCAAACAATAACGTATCTTTTCCCCTGCTTGCCATATCTTCAATGGCCATACATCCTTCAAATATTTTCATTTCAAATTCATGGGGAATTACACGATCAGCATTGATTAATTCATGGTAAAACAATTCAAATTGTTCTTTTGTAAGAGGGCAATTGTAATAAGCTGCTTCTCCTTTATCATAGCGTGACTTCAAATACACTTTACTCATATCGATAGAATCAAACATGACAATCGGAGCAATGGCATCATAGAAATAATAATACTCTTCGCAAACAAATTCCTTGATGGCTTGGCTGAAACCAAGGCTAGAGAGTGGCCCGCTGGCAATGATAGTAGGCTCGTTTGGTATCGCTGTTGCTTCTTGATTAATCACATGAACAAGTGGGTGATTTGATAAATAATTGGTTATGTACTGGGAAAACAATACACGGTCAACTGCCAAGGCACCACCGGCACTCACTTGATGCATATCGGCAGATTTCATAATCAAGGAATCCAAACGGCGCATTTCTTCTTTCAACAAGCCAATGGCGTTTTCAATATTGGCAGCACGAAATGAATTCGAACAAATGAGTTCCGAAAACATTCCTGTCTGATGGGCTTCCGTCATTTTGTTGGGACGCATTTCAATTAAGTTGACATGAATTCCTCGTTTGATCAATTGATAGGTGGCTTCGCTTCCCGCTAACCCCGCACCAATCACATTTACTACTTGCATATTTTCACCTATTTTCTAAATAAATTATACCATAAATAATGAAAAAAGGTGAAACCACTTGCGTAATTTAACCTTTTCTATTTTCCATTAATTTCAAAAACCATGTCGTTTTACGGAATGTAATAAGTTCTTCATCGGTTTCCATATATTTGAATAAACTCTCGTCTTTGATGGTGGCATACAAGAAGCAATGATAAGCATTGTTTTCATCATTCATAACAACATAAAGACATCCCAAATTATACCAAAGCGTTGCGTTGTCTTTGTCTTTGCTAATGCCTTCTAAATAGTAATATAAGGCTTTTTGGTAATCATGATGAGCATCTTTATAAATTAATCCAATATTCATATATGCTAATATAAAAGGATGTGGTTTTGTTAATTCTTCTTTGTAATAAACCAATGCTTTGTCATACTGTTTTAAGCGTCCATAAATCACTCCTAAATTATAGGATATCATTTTTTCATGTTGATTGATGTGATACGCTTTTAATGTATGTGTGAGCGCCAAATCTAATTTGTCTTTTTTTTCATAGTAAGACCCAATATTTAGATTACCCCAAAAATGATTTGGGTTGTTTTGCAATGTTTTTTCATAATAGGCAAAGGCTTTTTCTTCGTCTTCTAAATCTTCATAAATCAAAGCCAAATTAAAATATACATCAGAAAAAGTAGGATCTATTTTTACTACCATTTCATATGCTTTGATGGCATCTTGTTTTCTGCCTACTTCTTCTAACGCCAAACCTAGTCCATAAAAATTAAGAGGGTAATCATCAGCCACTTCAATTAAATCTTCAAAAATGGACACAGCTTTAAAGGGATTTTTGTCATCTAAATAAACAAATCCCAAATCAACCATATCTTCTACAATTATTTTGTCTTCAAATGCTTGTTCATAAAAAGCAATGGCATCTGCAAACCGATTTTGCTTGTGAGCTAATTTCGCTTGCGCAATCAAATCTTCGTAACGATCCATTAAAACATTCCCTCATAGGCAAAGAATGCGATAATCGTCATAGCGTTATTGACAAAGTGCAAGCCCATTGACACAAAAATGTTGTTTTTAGAAGCTGCATAGCTAATGGATAAAATAAGTGCCAAGGCAAAATATTGAAAGAAGAACAAATCTATACTGTGAATTCCAGCAAAGATTGCAGCAGATAAAATAACGGCCCAAATGGGTTTCAAATGTAGTTTGACTTCAAGAATGCCAAATAAAAACTTTCGAAATAAAATCTCCTCTACAAATGGTGCCAACAAAATTGTTGTAATAATCATAAAAATTCTTGAGTCAAACTTTAAAACCGCTTCAATTAATTCTTGATTATCAGAGGTTCCTTCAATTTGAAAAAATTCATAAACAATATTTAACCCATATGTTACAAAAAGAATCGAAACAAATCCAAGCGCAATAATGGCTAAATTACGACCAATTTGCGATTTATCAATTGCCCGAACCCAATCTTTTTTCAATTCTTTGCCTAAAATAGCAATAAACAACCCGGCTAATAATAATTCTCCAATCATTTGGGAAACATTCAAAATGGCAACATTTGTTTGTGTCAAGTCTAGAGTATTTCCCTCAAGATAGTTCAAGAAGAAATCTTCAAAAAAACCCGGCTGTTGAAATTCAACGACAAAAGCAGCAACCATCATAAAGACAAGCTGAAAGCCAATAAATAAGACCATGCCAACAACAAAAGCCAATAAATAGAAATTTTCATTACTGATTTTTTTGTAAATTGGCTCCATTTGGTTCTCCTCTCTGGTTGATAAATGTTTCAATTGTTTTTGCAATGACTAATATATTATTTAAATTGATAATGCGATCGCGATGCGAGTGCACATTTTTTAAAACAAGTTTCTTCTTTTCTCTTGTTAAAGCAAAGATACCAACATGGGTATTCATTGCGAAAGACAAGTGATCTGATAGTTCAAAAGCACTCCCTTTTCTTACTTCACACTCATAATCAGAAATGTTCAGTTCATCAAAAACTTTTTTGAGTTGATTGGCAAGTTGAGGTTTTTTAAAATGATCAAAACTAAAAACATTTCCCACCCCAACACAATCAAAATTGATAAATTTACGCGAACGAAAATCCAATTTGCTTTTATGTAGATATCTTGAAAGTCCAATCGATCCAAACAAGCCTTTTTCTTCATTATCAAAAAATACATATGCTACTTTGGGATTTTTTAATTTATTCATTAAGAACAATAAGGTTAACACACCACTTGTATTGTCATTAAAATTGTATTTATTAGAAATGGCAGGAAACCCAAAATTGTAGCCAAAAAACAAGAGTAAAATAATGATTGGAACAACCATTGGAATCGAAAGCAAAATGCTCAGCCCTAAAATAATGATTGTAAAAGCAATCATAAATAAATTAAAAAACAAGACATTTTGAACCAAAAAATATGGCATTCTCGGTGGTGTATCATAATGAGCTGTTAAAATGTATTCTGCTGATTCTAAATTGCCAATTACCACATTTTTTGAAAAAATGCTTTTGGGAATCATGTGAGATTCACATCCTATTTCTTTGGCTTTGTTTTCTAAATAATCGCGAAATCTTCTTTTACTTTGACTATGCATTCTTTCTTGGAATAACGTTAACTCTACATATAAATCCTTAAGCATGTTACTTTCCTAAAGATTTGACTTCGTTTTGAATCATAGCAATAAATTCTTGAATCGAAACCGTTTTTGTTTCATTTTGACCATATTTACGGTAAGTCAACATTCTTGATTCTTGTTCTTGATCGCCAAACACCAATTGATATGGTATCTTCTTTGTTTGAGCATCACGAATCTTATAACTCAATTTTTCTTCTCTGACATCTATTTCATAGCGAATATCTTCATTAAAAAATATCGTTTTGACTTCATTCATATAATTTGCATGACGTTCGATATTGACAGGAATTAATTTTACTTGAACTGGGGCCAACCAAGTTGGAAAAGCACCACCATAATGTTCGGTAATGATTCCAATGAAACGTTCTAGAGAACCAAAAATGGCACGATGCAACATGACTGGACGTTTTTTCTCACCATTCTCATCAATATAAGTCAAATCAAAACGTTCTGGTAAATTCATATCTAATTGAATGGTACCACATTGCCAAATCCGATTCATGGAATCTCGTAATTTGAAATCAAGTTTTGGGCCATAAAAAGCTCCATCACCAGGATTAATCTTATATGGTTTACCAACTGATTCGCAAGCTTTCGCAAGTGCTTCTTCAGAACGATTCCAGATATCAATAGAACCAATATATTTCGTTTCAGGACGAGTTGATAATTCGATATGATAACTCAAATGAAACACAGAATAAATTTCTTCAAATAAATTAATGAGATTTCCAACTTCAGAGATGATTTGGTTTTCTGTCATGAAAACATGAGCATCATCTTGTGTAAAATTGCGAACCCTAAATAAACCGTTTAGTGCACCACTGGCTTCATGACGATGAACCAAACCCAATTCACCTACTCGCAAAGGAAAATCTTTATAAGAATGAATGCTGTTTTTGTAAACAAGCATTCCGCCTGGGCAATTCATTGGTTTGATGGCAAATTGATGTTTATCAATTTCGGAAGTGTACATGTTTTCTCGGTAATTAAACCAATGTCCCGATACTTCCCATAACTCTTTGTTCAACATGATTGGTGTTTGAATGAATTGATAATTTTCTCTTGTATGAATTTTATACCAAAAACTTTCTAGTGTTTTTCGTAAAATCATTCCTTTAGGCAGCCAAAATGGAAAACCAGGGCCATATTCTGAAATCATAAATAACTCAAGTTCTCTACCAAGTTTTCTATGATCACGTTCACTACGTTCTTTTAATATTTGCAAATGTTGGTTCAATTCTTCTTCGGTAAAGAAACAAGTGCCATAAACGCGTTGTAATTGTTCATTCTTAGAATCACCACGCCAATAAGCACCACTAACTGCCAACAGCTTAACAAACTTTAATAATTTTGTGCTAACAACATGAGGCCCTCTACAAAGATCAACAAAATCACCATGTTGATATGCAGTGATCACCTCTGATTCATCAAGTTCACTAATAATCTCTTGTTTGTATTTATCATCAGAAAATAATGCCAATGCCTCTTTCTTTGTTAATTCCATTCGTTTAAATGGCAAATCAGAATTGGCAATGTTGCGCATTTCTTTTTCAATTTTAACCAAATCTTCTTCAACAATCTTGATTCCTTCTCCTGGATTGATATCGTAATAAAATCCCTCTTCAATCGCAGGACCAACACCAAACATGGCTTTTGGATAAAGTTTGCGAACAGCACTAGCCAATAAGTGGCTACAAGAATGATTCAAAGCTTCAAAAGCATCTTTGGAATCTTTCAAAATTAATTCCAAAGTTGCATCTTCATGAATGGGTCTTGTTAGGTCATAATTCAATCCATTGACTTTTGCAAAGACTGATTTTTTTGCCAGTGATGACGATAGCGAGTTAGCAATTTCTAATGCTGATTTTCCGTTTTCAAATTGTTTTACACTTTTATCTAAAAATGTGATATTCATAAGTTTTCTCCTTTTAAAAATAAAATGCGTCCTGTAAAAGGACGCATTATTGCGTGGTACCACCTTGTTTCAACAATCATGCGACCGTTGCACTCAAACTCCATAACGCTGAGTATTGCGGAACATCTTTCGAGTTCAGCTCCATGGTAGTAATCACTCGAGTTCTTCGATACCTTTCACCATCGTATCTTCGCTAAAAAGAGCCTTTAGGAGTGATGTTGTCCACTTCATAACCTTGTTTGATTATTGGTAATTATATATCAACAATGAAGTTTTGTCAATTAGTTTGTTCTTTTCTTATAACCGATAATTCTTATCGTCTAACTCAACTTCGTTCATCAACCATTTGATTCTTTGAATTATTCGATCACTCTTGACTTGATCAATTTCATTTTTTGTTTCCGAAAAATGAAGTTTCAACAAATTTAAGTCATAATTAGAGCTCATGCATACTGGCAAGTTTGCATCGCAACGAAATTGTAAAATCGGGCCCAATATTTCATCACGAATAAAAGCGGTATTCATTTCTGCTCCAACATCATCAAGCATTAATACTTCACAATATTTGAGATGATTGATTAATCGTTCAAAATCCGAAGTATTCAAATAACTTTTGATGGTTCTAACCAAATCGGGATAATAAACCAATGTTACTTTTACTTGCTTTTTGGATAGTTCTTTCGCAAACCGCCAAAGTAAAAATGTCTTTCCAGTTCCAAAAGCTCCATGAATATACAAACCCTTTTGAAAAACATTTTTTTCATAGTTTGAAACAAACTGATCAAACAATTTTAAAGCCTTGGCTCTTGGATTGCTAATAAAGAGTTCTTTGTTTTCGTAAATGGTTTTGTTGCTAAAAAAGAGTGTCTCTAAATTTTTACCTACATCAGGCTCAATTTTAGGACAAGGAAAATAAACCAATTCTAAGGAATCTTGAAATTCCAATCTTGTTTGCATGCCATAAGGATCCATCTTACAATTTTTTCCATCACAAGGAGCACAAATGGAATTGTTTTCTTTTTGAATAAAAAATCTGCTTAAATTGTTTAGAATATCTTGGTCCGTAAGATGATGTTTGACACAAAATGCTTTTAATTGTTCATCTTTAAAAATCACATTCGTGATTTTTTTTGTTTCGTTGCTCATCTTACCCTCCTAAGTATATTTCTTTTTCGCATCTTCGAGAATCTGATTGATTTCATCTTCAGACAACGTTTCTTTTTCTTTTGTTTTGCTTAATTCTTCTTGGTATTTTTCATACCATTTTGGAAGTTCTGTTTGCTTTTTATTGTAAAAAGACTTTGTGCTTTCTTGTGTTTTCTTTGGTTGATTGAGAAAATTCATGGCATCTTGCAAAGTTTTCACACCTGATCTAGCCCATACATTTGCCATTTTTTCAAAATAATTATAACTAGGCAAATCGCCTTTTTTGATATCATTCACATAGACAATCATCAAATTAATAATGCTAGCAGGAAATTGCGTGCTCTCCATCAATCTTGCAAACATATCAATTTCTGAAACAGAAGGTTCAATTCCCGATAAGCTTTTTAAAATATCAGCAGGCGTGCTATTTTCTATCAATTGAAACAATTCGAAATTCTCACTGTCGTTTACACTACTCAAAAAGGCATCCGGCTCTTTTGTAACCATCTTTGGTTTCTTTTGCCTGTTTTTATCTTGGAACATTGATTTCGCATGTTTAGCGATATCTTCATATTTTAAATCACGATCAATTGTTATGGTTTTTTCGATGACTTCTTTCATCTCTTCTTCGTTTAGTTTGTAATTATAACTAATAGCTAAGATGTGTTGTTTAAAATCTTCATCATCCAATAATTTTGAATCAAAAAAGTTGCTATCAAAACTCATCTTAAAAATAATATAATCGAAATCATGATTGATGACTTTGATGGATTTGCTGTTTTTCTTTTTTATCAAACGTGAAAATAGATTACTTACACTCTCTGTTGAAATATCAAACACTTCATCAAAAGCTTTGCTGATTTCTTTGTAAGAACGGACATTAATCTTGTCTTCATCACCACGCATTTTTTTTATTTCTACTTCACCAATTTGCAAAGTTAAGAAAGAACAAAGCAGTTCATTGCTTAAAAAAGAAGTGCGTGAAAGTGGTGTTTTTAAATTAAATAAATATCCTTTTTGTTCATGATAGAAAGTATCTATCAAAGATACCGCTTCTAATTTATGCAACGCTTGTTCTAAAAAAGAAGGAGCACTAAAATTCAAACTATCAACAAGTTTTTTAAAAGAATATGTTTCCTCTTCATCAAGCGTAAACAACAAATTGTAGAGCGAAAAACTATCAATACCAATAATGGGTAAATACATCTGTGATAACACAAAATAGTCTTCCCCACTCAAAGCATGCTTTTGTACAATCTTAAAGTTTTCTGTAATGGATATTGCCATCATGAACCTCGGTATAAACTAACACCTTTAAATGGTAAGTTAGCATCAAAGTATCGATACATTTTTTCAATCGCTTTCTTACCAGCTAACCAAGGAATTAATTTATAAGTTGTTATTTTGATATCAATTGCTGTTTCTCCAATACGGGTGTTGATATAAGTTATGGTTGCAGAATAATTAGGTGTCACATAAAATATTTCATGATGTTCATCAATCATTGCTTTCACAACACCTTTTTCCGACTCAATTAATCTTAATATCGTGTTTTTCGCATCCTCTAATCGGCATCGATAATATCGGGTTTTTAATGAAGGCAGGTAATGTTCTTCCCCTGTTTCAAAATCATTGGAAAAGTAATCTCTAATTTTCATGTTTTAAACTCCTTAAAATTTGTTCAACTTGAAATTGGGTATGGGTAATCCGCTTATTATTATCAATGACATAATCAGCTTTGCTTTTTTTTAAATCCAAATCCCACTGGGCAGCAATCTTGATTTGAGCATATTCTTCTGATATTTGATCGCGCCTCATCAATCTTTTTATTTGCGTTTCTTTATCTACATAAACAACGATGATTTTTGCAAACATATGTTCCATATTTGCTTCAAAAAGCAAAGGCACATCTACAAAAACCAAATCAGTACGATTCTTTGCCAATTGTTCGATTTTATCAATTACTTTGGGATGAATGATGTGATTTAAAAATTCGCGTTTTGTTGCATCATGAAAAATAATATCGCCAAGTGCTCTGCGATTGATTTGATTGTCTTGGATGATTTGCTTGCCAAAAAAATCAACCAAAGTGGCAATGGTCGATGGGTCTTGTAATTCTTCTTTTACAAGCTTATCAGAATCAATGACATAATATCCTTTTTCTGATAAATAATTAAGAACAATTGATTTTCCCGATGCAATAGAACCAGTAATTCCTATCAACATAAAGTCCCCCATTGATGTGTATTTAGTGTATGCTTTTTAAAAATCTATGTCAAGGGCTTTTGACATTTTTCACAAAGGTAAGTTCCTCTGCCACCAACTTTTATTTTGATAACAGGTGATTGACATATTGGACATATGGTTTTTGTATGAACAAAAAGTTCATTTTGAAAGCGTCCTGTTACTTCATGGGAAGAAGTAAACGTCCGAATCGTCGTACCACCAAGGGCAATTGCTTTGTTTAAAACAAGGCGAGAATTATCAATCAATGTTTGCATCATTTCCAGAGTCAAAGTATTTGCCGGTGTGGTTGGATTTATTTTTGATAAAAACAACACTTCGTTTACATAGATATTACCAAGACCAGCAACAATCGATTGATCAAGCAAAACACTCTTAATCGGTCTTTTTGTTTTGTGCAATTTTTCTTTTAAATAAGCAACACTCATAGCCTCATCCATCGGTTCTAACCCAACACGAACAAGAGGTTCTAACTGATTGACAATCTCTAAATTTGTGGTGGGAAACAAATGCATTGTTCCAAATTTGCGCGTATCATGATAATGAAGACTCGATTGATCAGTAAACCAAAAAATAACATGTTCATGTTTTTCGATTTCGTTTGTGGTTTTGTATTGGAATTTTCCTTCCATTCGTAAATGAGAAACTAAAATATTATTTGAAAACACAAAAATTAAAAACTTGCCTTTTCGTTTGATATCTTTCAGTTCTTCATTGATTAACAAACCTCGAAAATGAGAAAAAGAAACATTACGAATGATGTTGGGATAGGTTGCGGTCACATCCATTATTTGCTTGCCAATAATCAGTTGCTTTAACGTGTTTCTTACGGTCTCAACTTCTGGTAATTCCGGCATAATTAGAACTTCTCATAAGATACTTTTGAGGCATCAAAACGATCCACAATACGAAATGCATCGTCATTCTTCGGATAGCCAAGCGCAATTAGCGAAAAGACTTCTTTGGACTCTGGTGCTTGAATCACTTCTGTTAAACTATTCATGCGATCAGGATTTGGATGCACACCACACCAGCAACTACCAATTCCTAGTTCTGTTGCCTTTAGCAAAATGTTCATTGTGGCAGCAGATAAATCTTGTGGTGCCATAATGGAACGTTTTAAATTTGTTTTGTCCATCAAAACAATGATGGCAGCCGTTGCTTCCAAAAACATCTTCGCATAGGGTGAAGTCTCACGAATTTTTAATAACATTTCTTTTTCTGTTATCACCAAAAAATGCCAAGGTTGTTGATTATGAGCGCTTGGAGCTTGCATTGCTGCTCGAAGCAATTGTTCGATTTTTTCAGGTTCAATTGGTTGATCAGTAAATGATCTGACACTACGTCGATAATGAATGATATCCATGTTATCCTCCTATTTTGCTTCTGACCATGAATTGCCAACATTGACTTCAGCACGCAACTTCACTTTCAGTTCGAATGCCTTTTCCATTTCTTCTTTTACAAGTTTTTCCATGAAAGAGACTTCTTCTTCAAGACAATCAAAAAGCAATTCGTCATGCACTTGGGCAATCATGATTGATTTCACTTTTTCTTTTTTCATTCGTTTGGAAATATTGATCATTGCCCATTTGATGATATCAGCAGCACTGCCTTGAATTGGTGCATTCATTGCTGTTCTTTCCCCAAAACTACGTAAATTCATGTTGTCACTTAATGCTTCAGGAATATATCTGCGCCTGTTCATAATGGTTTTTGTAAAACCATCCTTCTTGACGTTGGCAACAATTTCATCTAAAAAAGCTTTTGTTTTTTGATAGGTATAAAAATATTTGTTGATAAAAACATTGGCTTCAAATGGAGTAATGTTAATTTGTTCGCTTAATCCCCAAGCACTCATTCCATATATAATTCCAAAGTTGATTGCTTTCGCAACTCGGCGCATTTCTTTTGTGACTTGATCAACAGAAACATCATAAATGGTGCTTGCTGTTTGCGTGTGAAAATCAACTGCATGACCAAAAGCATCAATCATAACCAAATCATTTGCCATGTGCGCCAAAACTCTTAATTCGATTTGCGAATAATCGGCACTCAGTATTTTCCCATTAGGAAAACGAGAAATAAAGAATTCACGAATCACTTGTCCTTCTTCCGTGCGAATTGGCATATTCTGAATGTTTGGCTCAACCGAAGACAACCGCCCCGTTAACGTCAACGCTTGTTTGTATAACGGATGAATAAAATGATTTTCATCACTTGTTTCTTTTAATCCATTGATGTAAGTTGAAATCAATTTTGTATAAGCACGATAATCGAGTACTTTTCTTGCGATGGTAAAATCTTTTGCCAATTTTTCCAAGACATCTACATTTGTAGAAAATCCTGTTTTATTTTTCTTACCATGTGGCAAATGCAGTTTTTCAAACAATATTTCACCTAGTTGTTTTGGAGAATTGATGTTAAAGTCTTGGTTTGCTATCACATAGATTTCTTCCGCAATCGCACTCGCTTTTTCGTTCAATTGCTTGCCAATGATTTCTAATTTCTCTAAATCAATGAACAAACCTGCAAGTTCCATTTCCGCAAGTACAGCTGATAATTGAAGTTCCATTTCATAAAGAGGCAAACAATCAATCTCAATCATTTGTTTTTTAAGGTCTTCATCAATGGTTTTCATGACCAAACATTTGTCAACACTGTACTTCGCATAAACACTGATATTGGGAATTTGCATTTTTGTATTCGCACCATATATTTGCTCATAATAAGACACATTGCTTGTTTTAAAGTTGCTCATTGTCTTTTGAAAATCATCAGTTGCATAACTTGGATTGATGATATAAGCAGCCAATAAGAAATCATCTACAAAACCAGAAGCTTTTATTTGCATATTGTTTAACAGTACGATAAGCGCTTTTAAATCATATGTTTTTTTTCTGTATTGAGGACTTTCTAAATACTGTTTTAATGCCTTACTTGATTTCACCAATTCTACAGGAAAGAATAACTGATGGTGGGCATTGACCACACTTAATCCAAGAAAAGTTCCTTGAAGATAATTTGTTTGAAACAGTTCAAACCCAATGTAAGCATCTTCTGAAAAGAAGCTTTCTTTGATTTCATTTTCTTGATAGATGATTTTTACATGGGAAACAATCTCTTCACGTATTGGCGCACTCATGCGTTTTAAAAATTGATTGAATTCCATTTTTTGGAAAAAACTCATCAATTCATCATAATCAAAATCACCAATTTTTAAATCAGAAATTGGCCAGTCTAACATAATGTCTCTTTTTAGTGTTGCTAAATAACGGCATTGGTAAGCAATCTCTTTATAATCCAAGAATGCTTGTCTTGTCTTTGGCGTAAGGGCTTCTAAATGCAAATAAATATTGTCTAGATTTCCATATTGCTTTAACAGCTTGATGGCAGTTACTTCTCCCAATCCTTTGATTCCTGGTAAATTATCAGAACTATCGCCAACGATGGCCTTATAATCAATAACTTGCTCTGGTGTCATTTGTGTTTTTTCAAAAAAATTGGTGATATTATATTCATCTAGTTCACCAATCCCTTTTTTGGTTAGAAACACAGAAATATTTTCATCAACCATTTGTAACAAATCGCGATCACCAGTAATGATTCTAATTTTTTCAAAGTTGCTTTTACTTGCCATGGCCACGCTGGCTAATAAGTCATCGGCTTCAAAATCAAAGCTTTCAGCGCGTTTTACTTTTAGAATATCTAAGTATTGTTTGATGAGGGGAATTTGCACCCTTAATTCTTCAGGAAGTGGTTTTCTTGTTCCTTTATACTCTTGATATTGTTGATGGCGGAATGTTTTCTTTCCGGCATCAAAAGCAACAAACGCATAATTGACTTCTTCAGTTAACATTTTATTAAGCATATTACAAAAACCAAACAAAGCATTTGTAAATAAGCCTTCTTTTGTTTTCATAAAATTATTGGTATATGCTGTTGCAAAGTAAGAGCGAAACATCAAACTATTTCCATCAATTAAGGTTAATTCTTTCTGTTTATCTTCCATATTTCCACCTTTTTTCTCTATTTTATTTTACCATAATTATCCATAAATGAACACTCTTAATAGTAAAAATGATTCTCTTTGTGAGAATCATTTTATTTATATGTGATTGTTATAATAGCTTCTTCTTGTGTTATGCTCAGAATTTCGATTGTGAAAGAAATAAAATCACCATCATACCAACGATAACTTGGATAACTTGTTTTCCCAAAAATATCACCAGTAATATACAAATCGCTATTGCTTGCTACTGCAGTTGACTCAATCGAATAGTTGCCATCAGCTTCGATTAATTTGATTAACTTGCGATTGGTGTCACTATTGTTATAAGAAAAGACCGAATAATAACCGTCTTCGTTTTGTGAAGAACCCTCCTCTTGGCTTACGATGGCATCAACATGGAAGATACGCACTCCATAATCAGAAAACAACCCATTATAATCTGCATGCGCTTCATTTAAGTGTGTTGGAGTATAAAAATCAATGAGTAGATATTCATCATAATAAGTATCATTCCATTTGTTGGCAATCAATATGACTTCTCCGCTTGTAGAAAAAGGCTTCAAGGTAACGGTAATGGATTGCTCTGTAACCACCAAAGGATTCACCCAACCCAATATCATTTTAGAAAACGGATTATGATCTCCAACCGTAAAATCCATCATATCCGCTCCACCCAAACCACCGTCCAACCCAATTTGATCATCATAATCATAATAATCTTCTAACCCTAGCATGTGTCCAGTTTCATGAATGTATGTTGCTGCATTTGCCGTGATATATTGTGAATCGAATCCATCATCAATCAATGGTTCATCAATGAAATCCAACCCTGCCCATAAATAATAGTTGGCTTCCACTCCATCATAATATTCATAATCATCAGTAAAGTATTGGTAAACATAAGCCCACCATAAATCAACATTATTCGTTGATAATGGAACATCATCAAAATAGACGGGAGCTGCATAAATAAAATACAAAGCATCAATATAATTATCGTTGTTTTGATCATAAAGAGAATAATCAATCTCAGCATCATAATACTCAAGTGCCGCTTTTACAATCTCATAATCGGCATCAAATCCTCGTTTGTAAAGTTGAGAATAGTAAGAAGCCTGACGGTTTGTATGAAAGGTGTCAAGAATGGTCCCTTGAAAAGTAAACTTTCCAAAAGAACTTTTTTCATAATAACTTTTCACACTTTCCCAGCCCGTTTGTTCTGAAGTGCCAAAGAAAGCCAAATCCAACTTTTCTAAATCAGTTTGAGAAAAACGATAATCAGTAAAATCAACGGGGATGATTAAGGCATGCGTTGTCCCTAAACTAGGAATCCCTACTGTTATGTCTGTTTGTGTTAACAATTCATCGAGCAATACCATATCATCTAAATTAGGATAGAATGCTTCTTGAGGTTCAAGAGAAAACAATTCATAAGTTGATTCTTCTACATAAGTGAATTGCTGATTAGAAAGACTTGTGAAGACAAGATGATCCATATTGATTTTATCATCGAGTTGAAATAATCCAACTTGTGTTTTTAAAGAAGTATAATTGCGATGATTTTGAGGAATGACAATATCAAACTGATGCAACAAACTATCTTCTACAACAAATGTGATATCTCCAACCAAATCATCTTCACTTGGCAAAGCCACTATCTTTGCTTGCTCTATTTTGTATGGATAGTATAACTTTGTTATTTGTGAAAAATCATTAGCCTTTATAATCGGTAACGTAAAACTAATTCCTTCACTAGGAAGCTTTTCTTCAAACAACAAAGAAACCATGTTTTCTTTTGTTTGTTTGATTCCCTTCATCACAACGTATTCGTTTTGTTGCAACGTTACCTCAACATTTTCTACAACAATGCCATCTACTCCATCATGAAGATATATGCTGTTTCCAATGGTTCCTACTACGTTTCCATTCACAGTTACAAGTTCATTTTCATTAGCGCTTGTTACTTTACTAATTGGATATAACGAACGTTTTAAAACAGTAATCTCAAACTGGCGAAGTTCAATGCTGCCTTGATAGGTCAAAGAAACATCAATCATGACTGTTTGATCTTCTTCCCCTCTGGTAATATGACCATCGCTATCAATGACATCCCAATCGTTAGAATACCAAGAAATTTCCACTCCATCAACATAGGTAGGAAAATGTAAGTCAGTTGTTATAGAAGAAAGATCTGCCCCGGCAAATAGTCCTTGATAGACATCTTCTATCTTTTTTTGTGCTGGGAACAAGCAACCAGTTAAGAAAATCATAACGGAGAACATTAAAATAAATTGTAAAACAAATCGTTTCATATTATTACCTACGTATGTTGTATTATATCGCATTCAAACCTTTTTCGCAATTACCTTTTTTGGGTTTTACAAGAATCACAATTGGTACTACTACACCCAATACATAATAGTTCCTTACGTTTTTTTAATAAATAAAGGATTACAAATAGTAAGAATAAAGCAATCACACCAATTACTACAATAACTTTAAATGTATTAGAAGAAATCCATAATGTTCCAACTTGATATATCGTTAAACTTACCAAATAAGCGATCATAGTTTGCATAGCAATGGTGATTAAGGTAAGCTTCCAGGTGATTAATTCTTTCTTGGTTGCCGCAATTGCAGCAACACAAGGAGCGGACAATAGAACAAATACAATAAATGAGAAAGCTGCTGCTTGTTCTTGTTGAAATAAAATGCGAATCGCAGCCATTAAGTTTTGTTGCGAATCTCCAGCATTTAACACAATTCCAAAAGTCGATACAATATTTTCTTTCGCAATTGTCCCGACCATTAAAGCAACCGCAGATTGCCAATTTCCAAATCCAAGAGGAATAAAAACCCAAGAAATAAGTCTACCAATATTGGCAAGAATAGAATCACTTGGATTATCAACCATCTGCATCGACCAAGAAAAAGAAGAAAAAAACCAAATAATAACGGATGCTAAAAAGATAATTGTGCCAGCTTTCAATAAGAAGGACTTCGTTCGTTCCCACACTTGTAATAACACACTTTTTGGATTGGGAAGATGGTAATCAACCAATTCAAGAATAAACGGAGATGCCTCTCCTTTAAAATACTTCGTCTTTTTTAAAATCATTCCAACAATGATGACAACAAAAACGCCTAAAAAATAAAGACTTGCTGAAACAAGTGGGTGAAAAAAGGTCCCCACAAACAAAGCAAATACCGGAAGTTTCGCTCCGCAAGGAATAAAAGGAACGAGCATTACAGTCATCTTTTGTTCGTTTTCGTTACTAATGGTTCTACTCGACATAATTGCAGGAACCGAACAACCCGTTCCCAAAAGCATCGGAATAAATGATTTTCCCGATAAGCCAAATTTACGAAACATTCGATCCATAATAAAGGCAACACGTGACATATAACCACTATCTTCTAAAATAGTTAAAAACAAAAACAAAACAAATAACTGTGGCAAAAAACTAATAACTGAACCTACACCTCCAATAATTCCGTTGACTGCCAAATCAAGCAACCAATTTGGACTTTCAATGCTTATGAGCCAATTGCTAAGTGCATTTCCCAACCAATTAAAAAATTGTTCTGTCAATCCTACTACACTGCTCCCAATTAAAGTAATAGCTGTATAATAAATGAAAAACATAATGAGGGCAAAAATAGGTAGCGCTAAATATTTATTTGTTAACAACCCATCTATTTTTTCTGATGTGGTTTTCTTTATTTTTTTCTTTGAAACAAGCACTTTGGTTTTTAATTGCTCTGAATATCGATATCGTTCGCTCGCAATCATGCTTTCACCATCTTCGTTTCGTTTCGTTTCATAGTTTTGAACGATTTGGAAGACTTCTTCGTTATTATATTTTTCAAGTATGTTTTTATCGCTCTCCATTAATTTGATTGCTTCAAAAAAAGAACATTGAGCAACACTTTGAATCTTTTCTAACACAAACCCAAGCTCAAGAGAATAAATATTCAATGAAGGTCTTTGTTTTTCTTTTACAACTTCGATCGCTTTGTTAATAAGTTCTTTTAAACCATGGTTTTTTTTGGCACTAATTGGCACAACAAGTACACCAAGCTGCTTAGACAACGCATCTACATTGATTTTTATTTCTCGTTTTTCTACTTCATCCATCATGTTTAAAGCGACGATGGTAGGAATTTGCATTTCAAGTATTTGCGTTGTTAAATAGAGATTTCGCTCTAAATTTGTTCCATCTATAATATTGATGATGACATCAACTTGATTCGATAGAATATAATCTCTTGTAATGATTTCTTCTTTTGAATAAGGAGATAACGAATAAATTCCTGGAAGATCGGTAATCAAAATATCGTTACCAATGCGGCCTTCTTTCTTTGCAACCGTTACTCCGGGCCAATTCCCAACATATTGTCTACTTCCTGTCAACACGTTGAAGATGGTTGTTTTCCCACTATTCGGGTTGCCTACTAATCCAATTCTAATCATAGTTCCTCCTTAGTTAGCAACTGCTAACCTTTATCGCAAAAATAAGAGCGAAGGACTACTTCGCTTTTTGTTTACATGTGCTATTTTGTACAATAATCAATTCGGCTTCGCTTTTGCGGATAGAAAGTACATAGTTTCGCAAACGAAGTTCCATGGGGTCTCCCATTGGTGCATACTTCATGACTTCGATCATAGTACCTCTAGTAATTCCCATATCCATAAAACGTCTTCGCAATGGTCCTCTGGCATTGATTTCAACGACTTCAGCACATTCGCCAATTTTGATATCTTTTAGCGTTGTTAATTGGGGCTGTATGGTTACTGCTGTTTGACTACCTTTTTGTTCTCGAAAGAAAAAATGACGATGTCGATGTTTATGGTTGTTTTCGTTTGCCAATTTGTTTGGCTGCTCATTCCATGTCATGTTCTCCTCCAAAGTTAGCATATGCTAACTACTTTTATTATACACGTTTTCCCGACGAATGCAACTAGTTTTGTAAAAAAACGTTTTTATTTCCCTGTTATTTATGCTATACTAATTTGGTAATATCGCCATTAAAGGAGAAATAATATGCGCAAGAAAATAATGATTGGAGTTTTCGTCTTTGTTGGTTTGATCACCCTCAGTTTGTTCGCTCTAACGTATATGCAAACATTTGGTGTGTTTGGGAATTATGAATGTACCCTCTACACAGAGCAAACATCAGGTGAACCAGTGAACATGTTAAGAAATTATGAATATTATCGCATTGATTTAAATATCAATCGTACCTTTACCATTACTTCATTGATTACTGATTCTGAAACGGAAACAATAGCAACTGGGACTTTTACAAGAGAAAAAGATAAAGTAACCTTAACTTATTCAGAAGGACAAAATCCTGTTGAAGCCTTGATTTTTCCTCAAGAAGTTTTTACATATCAAAATGGCACATTGAGTAGAAACCAAACAGGAAGTTATTTAGATACGCAATTTACCACAACAATCGTACAAGTATTTCAGAAAAGAGATTAGTGATTTTGAAAACACAAAAACTATACACCAAATATGCCAAGCTTTTAGATGAAAACAATCCTTGGCCAGAGTATCCAAGACCGCAATTGGTAAGAAACTCATATTTTAATTTAAATGGTTTTTGGGATTATCATCTTTCAGAAAAAAATGAAATTCCAACAAACTATGACGGAAAAATATTGGTTCCATTTCCAATCGAATCGTTGCTTTCTAAAGTACATAAGCGTGTAAAGCCAAGCGAATTTTTATGTTATCGTCGTTTTTTTTCGCTTCCAAAAAAATTTTTAAAAGACATTGTTTTATTGCATTTTGGTGCAGTTGATCAAAAGGCGGTTATCTATCTCAATCAAACTCAAGTTTTTGTCCATGAAGGAGGGTATTTTCCTTTTTCCATTGATATTACTAACTATCTAAAAGAAGAAAATGAATTGGTAGTGATGGTTACCGACCCAAGCAATCAAAGTTTTCAAGCTTATGGCAAACAGCACATTAAGCCTAGTGGTATTTGGTATACGCCAATTACTGGAATATGGCAGTCTGTTTGGATTGAATCCGTCAATCATCATTATATCAAAGACCTCATCATCAAAACTCATTATGATGAAAGCAAAGTAGAATTTCAAATTCCTTACAATAAAGATTTATCTGGTGTTGTAAAAATATGGTCAAATAAAAAATTGGTTGTAGAAAAAAAGTTTAAAGAATCCAACTTTTTTATTTCTCTAAACAATTTCATTCCTTGGAATATTAATCAGCCACATTTATATGAAGTAACCATTGAAACAAAAACAGATTATGTGGAAAGTTATTTTGCAATGCGAAAAATATCAATTGGGGATGGAACATTTGCCAAGGCAATTTTCTTAAACAACAAAGAAGTGTTTTTAAGTGGTGTTTTAGATCAAGGTTATTATTCTGACGGTTTATATACCCCTGCTTGTGATCAAGCTTTCATAGATGATATTTCAACCATGAAACAAATGGGTTTTCAGGTTTTGCGAAAGCATGTGAAGATCGAACCATCAAGATGGTACTATCATTGTGATCGTTTGGGCATGCTCGTTTGGCAAGACTTTGTCAGTGGTGGTCGTTATTCTTTGCCAAAAATGTCTATTTTGCCGATTTTAGGAATCAAAAGCTGTGATGACCAAAAAAATCTCAAAACATTTGGCAGAGAGTTAGAAATTGAAAAACAAAGTTTTTTTAATGAAGTAAAAGCAACCGTCACCTTACTTCAACATCACCCTTCGATTATTATTTGGACAATATTTAATGAAGGTTGGGGACAATTTCAAAGTCAAATAAACTATGACTTTCTTAAATCTCTCGATAATACTAGATTAATCGATGCTGTCAGCGGTTGGTTTGATCAAGGTGTATGTGATTTCGCAAGCAAACATATTTATTTTAAAAAAATAAATATCGAAAAAGAATCAAGGCCAGTTGTTTTAAGTGAATTTGGCGGGTTCTCTCACAAAATTGCTTTGCACTCTTATCATCTTTCTAAAGAGTTTGGTTATCGTAAGTTTGCTTCGTTATCTTCACTATCCCAAGCGATTGAAAAGTTATACCTTGAAGAAATCATCCCTAGTATTAAAAATGGATTATGCGCTTGCATTTATACACAATTAAGTGACGTAGAAGAAGAAACGAACGGACTTGTTACTTATGATCGTGAGGTCGTTAAAATCAATCCACAATCCTTATTAGATATTCATAAAAAACTATTAATGGTGTTTGAGGAAAAAAATGAATAAATATTTAGATATGAAAGATGAAGTCAGATTGGCTTTAGAAAACAATCAACCAGTGGTTGCTTTAGAATCAACCATTATAACTCATGGCATGCCTTATCCAGAAAATATCATGATGGCAAAAAAAGTCGAGCAAATCATCCGTAACCAAAATGCAATCCCTGCTACCATAGCCATTATGAATGGTAAAATAAAAATCGGGTTATCTGATGAAGAGTTAGAAACCATTGCTAAAACAAAAGATGCAATAAAAGTATCAAGAGCTGATTTTGCTAGTACTTTAGCGCTAAAACAAACGGGAGGAACAACCGTTGCAGCAACCATGATTTGTGCGAAACTTGCGAATATCAAGTTTTTTGTAACTGGTGGAATTGGTGGAGTGCACCGAGGAAGCGAACAAACCATGGATATCTCTTCCGATTTAGAAGAATTGGCTAACACTGAAGTGACAGTCATTTGTGCTGGGGCGAAAGCCATTTTAGATCTTCCTAAAACAATGGAGTATCTAGAAACAAAAGGTGTGACAGTCATCGGATATCAAACAAACTTTCTACCTGCTTTTTATGTAAGAAGTTCTCATGTAAAATTAAATCTTAGAGTTGACTCTTTTTTAGAAATTGCTAATATTATAAGGACAAAAGAAGAATTGCAATTAAAAGGCGGAATACTCGTTGTCAATCCTATTTTAGAACAAGATGCACTGGATGAGAAGGATATGAATCAAATCATCGAAGAAGCATTGATAGAAAGCAAAAATATGCATATTGAAGGCAAAGCAGTTACTCCATTTTTACTTTCAAGAATCAAAGAAATGACAGATGGAAAGAGTTTAACTGCCAATTTAGCATTAATCTATCATAATGCGAAAATAGGTGCACAAATTGCTGTTGCTTATCATAATATAAAATAAAAAAGAGGTCTGAAACATAAAGCATTGGTAAACACCAAATAGAAGAAAGTGTTTGTTAATGCTTTTTTTCATTGTCCTCTTTTTTTGTTTAAGATATCTATTGTTTTTCTTTAATTTCCTACAGATTTTAAGTTGTAAAGACGCTTCCACAACACATTGATTACAATTGCAACAGAACCCCACTTGATTAAATTGAATAATCCAAATATGGTGAATACTTGCCTAAATGTCCACCAATCTTGTCCATACACAATTGGTAAGTTGATGAAGTGATTGTAAAGAACCATGAACACCAAAGTAAATAAAACGCCAATGACTGTTGTAATGATAACAGAAACTAATGTTGGTTTCTTTGTTTGAAACACGATGACAGACGGCAAAATAAACGCCATAGTTGCAATAAAATTGATGCCTTCATCTAAGAAAGGAATCAGTGGTGGTGTAGAACTTGGCATAAATACATGAATAAAGTTTGTTAACAGCGATACAATAATCGCTGTTTTAAAATCATACCATAAGAGAACCATAAAAATAACCAATCCACTAAGCTCTAATTTTAAAAAGGAGGCTTGGGGGAAAATGGGGATACTCATCATCATAAGAACACTAGACATGGCCACAAGCAAACTCAAAACGGCAATCTTTGTTGTTTGTTTTTC
>CAZYFI010000008.1:0-15923 GCA_964646985.1 uncultured Bacteroidales bacterium | reverse complement strand
TTTTGAATAATCGATAATGCAACAAGCAACCCAACAATAATCACAAAGAAAATCGATGAAATTAATATTTCTTTTAAATTTTCACTCCAAAAACTAAGAACAAGCATACAAACCCTCTTTTCATAAAAAAATGCTCATGAAAAAAACTCCATGAGCAAAAAAATAACCAAAAAATGGTTTCTTCTTCCATCTAGACTATACTATCGGTATTGGAGTTTCACCAATTCATGCTTTATAAAAGCTCGCGGACTTTACCGCCGGTCGGGAATTTCACCCTGCCCTGAAGATTTTCACTTGATTCATTATATCAAATGTCATTATAAAAGTCAAATGGTTACTTTGAAAATAAAACCTTTTCACTTTTAAATAGTCGAATTAATAAATAAACTGTCAAACCGATAAACACCAACGAAGATCCGATAATAAGAGAAAAATTAAGCAATGAGATTTCCATGGATAACAACGCTTTTAACCCAATTGTGCAATTATAGATTGGAATCATATAATGCCAAAAAGCATTGGTAATGGACTCACTAAACATGGTTAAGACAGGAAGCATAATGGATGCCAAATAAATTGGCATTGCAAACATAGTTGCTTCTTTCACCGTTCTGGCAATGGTGGAAGAAATGAGTAATATACTCGATGCCAAGACCGAAAGAACAATTAAAATTGCTAAGATTCCCAAATATTCCCAAACCGAATAACTCAAACTTCCTTCTAATGAAAACATTGTTTTCGCAAACGGGAGTGAAGCAATGATACCGACAAAAGAAGAAACAGCAGAAAATACAGTCAAAACAGCCGTCGATAAAATTTTTCCTAATATGACTTTTGTTCTTGAAATAGGAGCCATCAGCAAAGTAGCCAACGTTCCTCTTTCTTTTTCACCAGCAATTGCATCAGAACCAATCGATAATGCTCCGGCAAAAATAAAAGAAATAATTAACATGGGTAAAATCATCGACAGAATTTGTGCTGCCATTTTACTTTCTTCTACCACAACATGATCCACAACAGCAAAAATTTCTGGATCAAGACTTAGTTCTTCAAAAAAATTATTGCGTTGTAAATTTATGATGGCTTGCATTTTTGCATATGTAACGTTCGAATTTGTTTTTGAGGTATCATAATAAAGGGCAATTTCTGGATCAAGACTCTGATTCACATCTTGATCAAAGCCTACTGGGTAAATGACCAATAAATCAATCGTTCCATTTTTCACTTGGTCAATGAAGGAATCAGTTTCTAAACTCGTTTTTTCTTCAAAAGCAAGTTGAAAACTACTCGCATTGGTAAGGGCAAAGTCCAAAGAATCCGGTGCATTTATTATTACAACACTTCCAATGTATTCTTCAGTTCGATCCATTTCTGCTTGCAATCCTTGTCCTATGAAAGCATATATGATAAAAATCATAAACCCAGGGAGCAAAAGCGATGTAAAAATCATCCGTGGAAAACGGAATATTTTATCCATTTCTTTTTTAAATATTTTAAACACATCATTCATGATTGACCTCACTATAAATATCAAAGAAAATTTCTTCAATATCTTTGCCTGGATTTTCGTTTAACAAATGATCAACACGGTCACACAAACGCATTTTCCCATCAATGATAATTCCGACACGATCACACAATTTTTGTACAAGGTTCATGATATGCGTACTTATAATAATTGTCTTACCCTCTTTTCTTAGTTCAAGCAAATAATCCGTGACGGTTTTTGCTGTTATGACATCAAGTCCATTTGTCGGTTCATCAAAAATAATAATTTTGGGATCGTGAACAAGAGAAATTACAATCGATACTTTTTGTTTCATCCCAGAAGACAGTTCTCCAATTTTCACTTCGGAAAACTTGGAAATGCCAAAGCGTTCAAACAAAGATTGTTTTCGCAAACGCATCGTTTGTTCTTCTACATTATATAGTTTAGAAAAATAATCAAACAAGTAATTCGGAGTAAATTGTTCTTCTAGTTTTAGTTCATTTGTTAGAAAGGCAATTTCGCGTTTGATTTTTACGTCTTCTTTGATATCAATCCCTGATACAGTTATTTCACCTTCATCGGGTTTGATCAAAGTGGCAATACAACGCAATGTCGTTGTTTTTCCCGCACCATTGGGCCCTAGTAAACCAAAAATTTCCCCTTCAAAAGTAGAGAAAGATAAATCAGATACCGCTACTTTTAGTTGTTCGTTTGTTTGGTTGATCTTCATTTGCTTTTTCGATAAGCGAAATGTTTTGGTTAAGTTCTTTACAATAATCGTTTCTTGCATCTTAACACCTCTTTGTCATTCTACTATAATCATTTTAATAAATCAATGTTAGGTAAACGTTTTTTATCTTATTTCTATACAATCCATGCAATTTATTGTATAATATTTTTAATATGAGGTATTTTACATGCGTATCCAAGAATCAGGCGAAAACTACTTAGAAACAATTTTAATCTTAAAATCTCTTCAACCAGAAGTACATGCCATTGATGTTGCCAATTACATGTCATTTTCCAAACCAAGCGTCAGTAGAGCTCTTGGTATCTTACAAAAAGCTGGTTTCATTAAAATTAACAAAAGTGGCGCCATTGAATTAACAAATTCTGGACAAAAAAAGGCTACCAAAATATATGATCGCCATTTAACAATCACAAAATTTTTGGATCACCTTGGAGTAGATGTAGATATTGCAGAAAGAGATGCTTGTAAAATTGAACACGTTATTAGTGAGGAAACCTTTCAAGCAATCAAAAAACAGGTAAAATAATATGACTAAAGTTGCCATTGCGAAATGCCATCAATATGAACTAGAATCCGTAAAACAAAAAATAAATGAGTCGCTTGATTTGTTAGGAGGAATAGACCGTTTCATACCACGTGATTCCAAAGTGTTTATCAAAATCAACGGCTTGGGCCCTTTTTTACCTAGCATGGGAATTACAACTCACCCTGTTTTTGTTCAAGCTGTCATTCAGCTCGTAAAAACAAGGACTCATCATATCATCATCGGTGACAACCCTGCCACAAAAGAAATTCATCATGTTATGAAAAAAAATGGTGTTTATGATGTTGTTATGCAAGAAGAAATTCCCATTTTTAATGGGAAAAATCTTGTGACCATTCAAAATAACAATGCAAAGATATATCAGTATTTCGAAGTGTCGCAAGAGATGTTAGATGTTGATGTCTTAATCAACCTACCAAAACTAAAAACGCATAGTTTAACTTATGTCACCATCGCGCAAAAAAACCTTTTTGGGTTTATTTATGGGTTAAGCAAAGGTGGTTGGCACGTAAAAGCAAGCAATCCTTTGCAGTTTGGAGATGCACTAAACGATTTATATGGCGCAATCCTAAATGAATTCAAGCAAAAAACCATTCTCCATATTTGTGATGGAATTGTTGGTTTAGAAGGAGATGGTCCCTCTTCGGCTGGTCATCCGAAACTTTCAGAAGTTATTTTAGCTTCTACTGATGCGGTGAGTTTAGACCGTGTAGCAATAGAAGTAATGCACTTAGATGCAGAAAAAGCCTTTGTAAACAAAATTGCCCACGAACGAGGTTATGGAGAAGGCAATCTTAAAAAGATTTCCATTGTTGGAGAACCGTTAGCAACGTTTCAAAATCTCCACTTTAATCCTCCAGAAAACGCAGTCAGCCAATTAGGATTAAAACTATTAAAAATAAAGCCCTTACGAAATTTTGTGTTAGAACATCCGCGAATCGATCATTCTCTTTGCATCAAGTGTGGAGAATGTGCTCGCATATGTCCACCAAAAGCCATGACCATTAAACCAGGAAAAATCCCTGAATTGAAAAAGAACCTGTGCATTCGTTGTTGGTGTTGTGCTGAAGTTTGTCCACAAAATGCCATTAAAAAAACAAAACGCCCATTCATAGGACGTGTATTTTTAAAAGATCGAATGTAGCATTCATAAAAAAGAGCGTGTTTCCATGCTCTTTTTTTATACTAATTTTCCTCGCAAATGCCAACTAAAAGCTTTTTCTATTTTCACTAAAATAATCTTCCCAATCAAATCAGATGATCCTTCAAAATTGACAAGTTTATTATGCTCTGTATATCCACTTAGTAATTTATCATTCTTTTCACTGAAGCCTTCAACCAAAACTTGTACGATTTGACCTTCAAATCGTTTGTTTCCTCTTAAAAATCCTTCGTTAATTAACTCATTCAACAAAAGCAAACGCTGTTTTTTGATTTTAGGATCTAAAGTGTCTTCGTATTTACTTGCAGGAGTTCCATTTCTTGGCGAAAAGATAAAAGTATAAGCACCTTCAAAATTAGCTTTTCTTACTAAATCTAACGTTTCTTCGAAGTCTTCCTCAGTTTCTCCAGGAAAGCCAACAATGATATCCGTAGTGATTGAAATGTCAGGAACCAAAAAACGCAGTTTCGCAATCTTTTCTAAATAGTCTTCTTTAGTGTATTTTCGATTCATCTTTTTTAAAATAGAATTGCTTCCTGATTGAACTGGCAAATGCAAATGAGGCATAATGTTTCCTCGCTTTGACATCATAGCTATCGTTTCATCATCTAAATCTCGAGGATGTGAAGTGGTAAAACGAACGCGAGGAATCGCCATTTTATGTAAATCATTAAGCAAATCAGAGAAACGATATTTTTGTTCTAAAAAATCATTGCCATAGGCATTGACGTTTTGCCCTAATAATGTGATTTCTTGATAACCCTCTTGAATTAATTCTTCAACCTCAAAAAAAATATCTTCTGGTAAGCGAGAACGTTCTTTTCCTCTTGTATATGGAACGATGCAATAAGTACAAAACTCATCACAACCATACATAATATTCACCCAAGCCTTTTTGTCATGAGCTCGTCTTGTAGGAACTTTTTCTACAATGTCTCCTTCTTTAGAGAAAACTTCAACTACTTTTTCTTTAGAAAAGTAGGCATCATACAAATATTCTCCTAACTTATGAATGTTATGTGTTCCAAAAATGATATCTACTTGAGGATGTTTTTCCATAACAATTTGAACAACACGTTCTTCTTGTGGCATGCACCCACACAAAACAAGCAATAAATCGGGATGATGGCGTTTTAAACTTTTCAATCGTCCTATTTCACCAAAAACACGATTTTCGGCATTTTCCCTGATTGCACAAGTATTAATCAAAATGACATCAGCTTCTGTTTCTATTTTTGTAGGTTGAAATTCTAATAATTCTAAAATCCCAGCGATTTTTTCGCTGTCAGCAAGATTTCCTTGGCAACCATATGTTTTCAATAAATATTTTTTGTTTTTGCCTAGTCCAACCAGTGATTCCGTCATTTCAAAATCAATTTTTAAAACTTCTTTATTTAATCTTTTTCGGGCATCCTTTAAAGAAGGCCCAAAATATTTACTATAATCTTTACTCATTTACTTCACCTTAGTATTCGTTATTATACTTGATTTTCCCAAATTTTGCAACGAATATCCTTATGAAAAAAAGGGGAAGCCCCCTTTAATCACCAATAAATCCATTGGCTTCTAAAAATTCAATAATCTTAGTGACTGGAGTTGCTCCACCTATGACATAATCATTGATTTCTTCTTCGTCATCAAAACCCCAAGTGTTTAATCCAACAATTTCGTATTGATCATTGATCAACATGCTTCCACTACTGCCATGACGAATGACGGCATCATGAATAATGACTTCATAACTAACATAATCAATGTTTTGATAGGTTAGTACTTCACCAGCTGTAATGATGTTATGTTTCCCTGAAGGGCTGCCTATGGAAAACACCAGTTCTCCTACTTTAGGATCACTACTAGCTAGTGGCATCACTTCCATCTCTTCGGTTGATTCAAATCTAAGGATTGCTAAATCATAATCAGGATCATTTGCCAACAACACAGCACTAGATACATTATTATAGATATCTTCGACCGTATAACGATGAGAATAAGAATCGGATAAGACAACCACATGATAGTTTGTTAATAAGTAATAACGTTCATCTATGCTTTTGATGATGACACCACTTCCTGTTCCTTGTAGGGGCCCAGGAATTTCTGTGTTTAACACCTTGGTATAGGTTGTTGTTTTTATTTTTAAATTAGAATTTAACACAACGGTGCTAATATGGTTTAATGTATCGGTATCAATTTTTGGATCAAACAAATTGTTTACAAAAGTACAACCAGAAACAGTAAAACCAATGAATAACAACATGAATAAAAATAAAACTTTTTTCATCATTACCACCATTGATTGTTGCGGATTCGTTCATAGAATTCATCATCGATGATAGAATAACAAAACAAATCACCTATGGATCCATCATAAAGAAGATAACCTTTACGTTTTAATCCTTCATAAGTTAATCCAAGTTTTTCACACACACGACGCGATTGCATGTTGTTTGTAAAAGTGGTGCATTCTATTCGTTTTAACCCTAAAGTATCAAATCCCCAAGCGATAATCTTTTTAGAAGCTTCTACAGCAAACCCTCGTCCCCAAAAAAACGGATTAATGGTATATCCAAGTTCTGCTTTATGCGCCATGGTATAAGTATGAAGTTCAATGGTTCCAATCATTTTATTCGTACTTTTTACAACAATAGCAAACACTCCTAATTGACCATATTTCTTTTTTCCTTGAAACATTTTAATAACTGCTTTGGTTTCTGCTGTTGAGAAGTGTGGCTGCCAACCAGCAGCGGGACCTACGTATGGTATTTTCGCATACTCAAACATATCAAGATAATCACTATCTTCGATTTCTCGTAATACCAAACGGTCAGTTGTAAGAATCGGAAGCTTATTTTCCATAATCTTTTCCTTTATTAATCAATGATTCTAATTGTTTTTATTTTTGTTGCTTTTTTTGTTGTTTCATTTATCTCAACCAATATAGCGGAAAATTGAGTTTTCCCAGTTTCTTGAGGAGAAAACTTTTCTAATCCATTGTTTAAATAGCGATCTAAAATGATTCTTTTTTCTACCCCAATTACACCTTCTAAAGGTCCCGTCATTCCTACATCAGTTATAAAGGCGGTACCTTGATCGAGAATTCTAGCATCATTTGTTTGAACATGCGTATGGGTTCCAAAAACAACTTGCATTTTGCCATCAAAATGATAGCCAAAAGCAATTTTTTCACTCGTTGCTTCGCCATGAAAATCACATATATATATATCACTTTTCACAGTGTCCAATATTTCTTGGGCTTTTAAAAAAGGAGAAACAACTTCACCATTCATAAAAACTTGCCCAATCACTTGCATAACTGTAATCGATAATTGGTTATAATGGACGGTAGCATATCCTTGTCCTTTCGCACCATCACCAAAGTTAGCGGGACGAACCAAATTTTTTGCCTCATCAATGTATTTATAAATACTGCGATTGCTAAACGAATGGTTTCCTAAAGTAATCACTTGGATTCCTTGTTCTAAAAACCATTTATAATGGCCTTCGTTTAACCCACGTCCATGGGATGCATTTTCGCCATTGACGATGACAAAGTGAATTTTTTCTGACTCTCTAAGAATTTTTAAATTGTGTTCTAAACTCTTTCGGCCTAATTTTGAAAAAACATCGCCAATAATTAAGACATTCATATCAGTACCAACCTTTCGTCAATTATACCATAGACCCAAAAGTTTCACAATAAGAGTGATGATAATTACCAAGAAAATCACAGCATGCATATCAAAATTAAAAAATCCCTGCAAATCAACATGTGATTTACAGGGTGTTTTTATTAGTTAATGTTGGTATAGGTCATCTTTCCACAATCGACAACCGACCGAACTATTTTGCAATTTCATGGACTCTAGTTTCCCGGATAACCGTTACTTTGATTGTTCCAGGATAATTGACGTTTCCTTCTACTTTCATTCTAATGTCACGAGCTAATTTGTGTGCTTCAACATCGTTAATTTCTTCTGGCTTAACAAGAACGCGAATTTCTCTTCCGGCCTGAATCGCATAAGCCTTATCAACACCTTTAAACTCGTTACAGATTTCTTCAAGTTTGCTTAAACGCTTGATATAATTTTCAATAGATTCACTGCGAGCACCAGGTCTTGCTGCTGACATAGTATCAGCGGCTGCAACCAATTGGGAAATAATGGACGTTGGTTCGTTATCTCCATGATGGGACGCAATGGCATCAACAACAACCGGATTTTCTCGGAATCTGTTTGCTAACTCAATTCCAATATCCACGTGGCTGCCTTCCATTTCATGATCAACAGCTTTTCCAATATCATGTAATAAGCCGGCTCTTCTTGCTAAAATCTCGTTTGCACCAATTTCAACGGCTAATTTACCGCTTAAAAAGGCAACTTCCAATGAATGTGCAAGAGCGTTTTGACCATAACTGGTTCGGAATTTTAATCGACCGATTAATTTCACAATCTCAGGATGAACTTTGCCAATTCCTGTATCAAAGACCGCTTTTTCACCGGTTTCTCTTAATTCTACATCTAATTCTTTTTTAAACTTCGTTACCAATTCTTCAATTCTTGATGGTTGAATACGACCATCCGAAATTAATGTTTCCATTGTTCTTCGAGCTATTTCTCTTCTAATAGGATCAAAAGACGAAAGAACAACGGCTTCAGGGGTATCATCAATAATAATATCAACACCCGTTGAAGCTTCAATTGCACGAATGTTTCGGCCTTCACGACCAATAATTCGGCCTTTCATTTCATCGTTTGGTAGTGGTACTACCGAAACGGTGGTTTCACTTACGATTTCACCAGCATATTGTTGAATCGCATTTGCCAGTAGACATTGGGCTTTGCGGTTCACTTCAATTTTGGCTTTGTCTTCAGCGTCTTTAATAATTTGAGCAACTTCCATTGACATGTCTTCTTCAACACGTTCAATAATAATTTTTTTGGCATCTTCCACACTTAAGCCAGAAATTTCCAATAATTTCTTGTTTTGAGCTTCAATGAGTTCTTCCACTTTGCTGTATTGTTTGTCTAGATCGCTTTTTCTTTGTTCAACTTTTTGTTCTTTTTGATTAAGATTTTCTTCACGTTTATCAAGGTTCGACATACGATTGTCCAAACGTTCTTCACGTTGAGACAATTTTTGTTCTAACTCCGCTGTGGCTCGGCGTTTGTCTTTGATTTCACGTTCAACTTCTTGTTTTAAATTGCGAATTTCTTTTTCATTTTCTTGCTTTAGTTTGAATGTTTCTTGTTTGAATTCAATTAGAGCACTTTTTCGATTTTCTTCAGCAACTTTTTTTGCATCTTCAATTAACTTGGTAGCAGATTTCCCCGCTTTTTCATATTGTCTTTTAAAAACCAAGTAACCGATAGCAAGACCGATAACAATAAGCAAAATGGAGACAACAACATAAATGGAGACTTGCCAAAAACCATCGATAACCATCATGATTTTTTGCATTCTTTTATGTTCCTCCATAGATTTATATATAATTATTACAATTATAGTCTACTATACGATTATACATGAAAAAGCCTTTTAGGTCAATGAAAATGTACAGCCAATTTGAGCGAATACAAAAAAAGCAGGATTTTCCTGCTTTTTTTCTTATTCCTGCGTATGAAGTTTCCCTTTCATGGTTTCTCTAATCTTATTTTCAATCTCTTTTGTAAGATTTGGATTGTTTTTAAAGTATTCTTTCACATTTTCTCTGCCTTGACCTAATTTTTCATCATTATAGGAAAACCATGCGCCACTCTTATTTACGATATCACAAGCAACTCCCAAGTCAAGGACTTCTCCCTCATAAGAGATTCCTTTACCATAAATCAAATCAACTTCTACCACTTTAAATGGTGGAGCAACTTTGTTTTTCACAACTTTGATTCTTGTAAGATTGCCTATAATTTCAGTTCCTAATTTTATGGCATCAATACGACGAATATCCAAACGAATTGTAGCATAAAACTTTAAGGCTCTTCCACCCGATGTGGTTTCCGGGGATCCAAACATTACTCCTACTTTTTCTCTAATTTGGTTAATAAAAATTGCGATTGTCTTACTCTTAGAAATGGCTCCGCTTAATTTACGCATTGCTTGCGACATTAATCTCGCTTGCATACCAATGTGAGAATCACCCATATCGCCATCAATTTCTACTTTAGGAACCAAAGCTGCAACTGAGTCAATAACAATAACATCAATTGCATTGCTGCGAATTAAGTGCTCCGCAATTTCCAAAGCTTGTTCTCCTGTATCTGGTTGTGACAAAATCAAATTGTTGATATCAACACCCAAGTTTTTCGCATATACTGGATCTAGGGCATGTTCGGCATCAATAAATGCAGCATACCCACCAGCTTTTTGAGCTGATGCAATCGCATGTAGGGCTAGTGTTGTTTTACCACTACTTTCTGGACCATATATTTCTAAAATTCTTCCTTTGGGATAGCCACCAACACCCATTGCTAAATCAAGGGAAATAGAGCCTGATGGAATGACTTCCATCTCACCAAATACTGCCTCTCCCATTTTCATAATTGATCCTTTTCCAAATTGCTTTTCAATTTGTTTAAAGGCATCTTCTAAGGCTTTTAGTTTTTCATCTGCCATTTTTATTCTCCTACTTATTCTTTAAAATTATTTCTTTATTTTTCCAAAAGTAATCAACACCAGAAATGATGGTGAGTCCACCGGCTAATACAATGAGTACCAAACTCACGATATCTTGAGCCAACGTGCCAAGCAAAGTAAATGGATAGCCATTTAATAACAATATGATGATGAGTGTCATTTGGGATACTGTTTTAAATTTTCCTAATTTACTTGCGGCAATCACCAAATGATCACTTGCGGCAATGAGTCTAATTCCTGTAACCATAAATTCTCTTGCAAAAATTAAGGTAACTACAAAACCTAAGCCAAAGCCAAAAGCTTCCATTCTTCCCCGTTCTAACAAAACAATCATTGCTGCTAAAACCAACAATTTATCTGCCAAAGGATCCATAAATTTCCCAAAATCGGTTACCAAATTATGCTTTCTAGCGATATGTCCATCAAGAAAATCAGTAAATGACCCAACAAGGAAAATAACTAAAATAATTAAGTTCTCAAGTGTAAAATGAGTATTAAGCGACACATCACCAAATAACACTGTTGCATGGAAAAAAGGAATCAAAGGAATCAAAATAATAAACGGAATCAAACAAATTCGCGCCATAGTCAATCGATTGGGTAAATTCATGTCTATCACTCTTTCTATTATATATTATACAATATTTTCAATCATTAGTAAACTGTTTCCCATTTTTTTCAAAAATGAGATATTACCCTTCCTGCAATCATCCCACTGAGCCAAGCAAAGTGAAGATTATAGCCTCCAGAGGCCCCATCAATATCCAAAATTTCGCCAACAATAAATAGATTTGAGACTTTTTTAGAAGAAAAATCATCGTTTATTTCATCAACAGAAATTCCTCCACAAACAATTTGCGCAAATTCAAACCCATACGTACCAATAATATCAAATTCATAATGATGGATTGTTTTTACAATTGCTTTCAAATCATGGTTAGCGTGTTTCTTTAAGATATCCCATACAATCATTTTCGGTAAAATGCCTAGCAATGCCGGTTCTAACTCTTTCCATTTTAATAAACTCGATAATTCTTGTAATAGTTCTGGGTGGTCAGGCAACAAATCCAAGGAAACCAAACAATCTTCACTGGCATATCGAGACAAATCAAATGCCAATATACCTGATAAGCCATCTTCTTTGAATAATATTTCTCCTTCATCAGCAAATAATAATTTGTTGTTTTTATAAATTGAGGCTCGCGTTTTAACTCTTAAGCCTTGTAGGCTTTTTAGTTTTTCTTTTGTTTTTAAAGCAACCAAGCCTGGATGAATTGCCGTAGTGCTATGCCCCAACTTTTCTATTATTTGATATCCTTTTGTTTTTTCTTGGGCAATGGATCCTGTTGCCATAACAACAAAATCAGCTTCATATGTTCTTTGGTTGGTCGTTAAAACAAACTTTTGTTTTTTTTCAATTGCTTGTACTTCAACACCACAAACAATCTCAATATGCAATCGATCAAGTTCATATCGCAATACTTCTAATACCGATGTTGCTTGTTCGCTATAAGGATACAGTCTTGTAGAACCATCTGTTTTCAAAAACAGACCAAGACTTTTTAAAAAATCTATCACTTCTTCAAGCGGTAACATTTCAAACCATTTTTGTAATAATAAAGGATTGTTATAATGAGAAGGGTGTACGTCTAAATTGCTGATATTACACTTCCCATTACCCGTCTTAAGTATTTTTTTTCCAATACGATCGTTTTTTTCTAAAATGGTAATTTGCATATCAGGGTTTGATCTTTTCGCAACAATAGCACAAGTAATCCCCGATGCTCCTCCCCCAACAATAATCAATGTTTTTGCCATGTTTTTCTCCATAAATTAATTTATTATATCATATATTAATTTTTTTAGGAATAAAAAACAAAGAACGAACCAACAAGAAAGATTATTTGCAAGATAAAAAATAATAGTAATAACACTTGCTTTTTTGATCTGTTTTTAGTATAATATGACATGTATCATTTGGAGGTATAAATAATGGCTAACATTAAACAACAAGCTAAACGTAATCTAACAAATGAAAAGAGAAGACTTCAAAATGCTTCATTCAAATCTGCTTTAAAAACAGCAATTAAAAATGTAGAAACTGCCGTTGAAAACAAAAATTTAGAAGAAGCGAAAAAAGCTTACCAATTAGCAAGCGCCAAATTAGATAAGTCCATTTGTAAGGGATTATCGCATAAAAACTTTGTTGCGCGCAATAAGTCCCGACTTTCAAAATTAGTGAACACTTTAGCATAAATCACCCAAGACACTTGTTCTTTGGGTGTTTTTTATTTTAAATAAAAAGCGCTTTTTTAAGCGCTTAAATTTCAAACAAGAAAAATTCAAATCCTGTTTTTGCATCGATTAAACCACTCTTGATTTTATAATCAAGTTCTCCTAATTTTTTTACATAAGATTCCGCTATTTTTAAGTCCATGCTTCTTGCATTCTTTGTCAGATAAAAAGCTCTTCCTGGACTGACTTTAAACGCATTGGCAACATCTTGTTGTTTATAACCAGCTTGCAACATCAATCCGACAATGAGAATTTCCCGCATGCTTTTCGCAACCAAACTAAACAAATAATTGACATCATTGCCAATTTTTGTTAAGTCACGATACAAATTAATCACTTTCGAACGATTATGATCAATAATGGCATTGGCTAAGGCAAAGACATCATTTTGTATTTCTTTTACTGTAACCAAATTGACGACATCCGTCGTAATGATTCCTTTATTACCTACATAACAAATGAGTTTATCCAATTCATTTTTTGCATTAAGCATCGATTTCCCTGCTAAATTAAAAAACAATCTGACAGCATCTTCTTTGATTTCAACTTGATTGATATCACATTGCCGTTTGATCCAACCATAAAACTCAACTTCAGTTAATTCATTGTTGTCGCTTATTTGTGCGACTTTTTTTAATTTCTTTACCACTTCTTTTCTTTCATCAAGTTTTAAATTTGCAGCATTGATGATAAAAGTAGTCGTATCCATTGGTTTGGCTAAATATTTCAAAAAGTCATTTGCTTGTTCTTCGTTTAAACTTTTTTCTGAAGTCAAAAACCTTGGGTTTTTCACAATCAAAACTTTTTGTTCACACATAAATGGAGGCGTTAAGGCATCACGAATGACATTGCTCATGTCTACTTCATCTAAGTCATAAGTCGTGATGTTGTATTCATCGGCTTTTGTTTCTTTTACAACCGCTTGAATTTTTGTGTTAATTCTAAATTTTTCTTCACCAGTATATAAATATATATTTCCCATAATCCCTCTTTTGTTTATGATTGATAAACATCATAAATCACCAATGTTTTTAAGTCATAATCGAAAATAATCAGTACAAAATCATAATGTTTTCGATAATCATTTAAATTTAATATTGTTCCAAATTGATCACTTATGCGATCATAAAGCAAATATTTTCCCAAATAATCTAAATCTAAATTGAACTCAAGCAAGAAATCTTGTAATGGCTGTTCAAATGGCAAGTCTAAAAACCGATTGTCAAGTAATACTTCTTGATTCAGGGTATTGGCTTGCACTTCATTTAAATGATAGTGAAACTCCTTTTTTGGCAAATCCCTCATTTGAGAAAACAAACCAAAGGCAATAAAATAAAAATCCGGTTTCTCATTTGGTAATTGAATCTGCATTTCTTGTGAATATATTTCATGTGCTTGTTTTGCTATGTTTTCATTGGCGATTGCGGAAGCAAAAGACAAAGAACCAAAGGTGCTTCCCAACAACCCGAAAACAAGACCAGCCAAGTAAATGGTTTTTTGATTTTTCTTGTTTGTTATCGACAAAACAATGGCAACCATTCCCAATACAAACGATAAAACAGGAAAATAAAACCCACCAAACAACAAACCAAATCCAAAAGATATGATGCCAGTAAACAAAGCTATTTTTCTTATTTTTTTAGTAGCTGTACTATTTTTTTCTCTATTCAGTATTTCGTCCTCGTGACAATTCAAACAATCTGTTTGGTCATCTAACATGTCTTGTTGGCACTTTGAACACTTCATTATGGTCTCCTTAGAATAATTTTATGATAAAGCATCGAGCCCCTAAAGTCAAGTTATTTGTCTTTTTCTTCACATTCTAACTTGGCTCTTTGTTTTGTGTTTCAATGTTCCATTTGTTCAAGTAATACTGGAAAGATATCGTATAATGGATATTTGTTTGCAATATATTCACATTTAGTTTCTGCAAATTATGAATTGTACTTTCATCAGGAAATCCCAAATACGTTGACCTACCTGTTTGAATGATGGCATATTGAGGATCAACTTGCCTAAGAAACGCAAATGTCGATGAGGTTTTGCTTCCATGATGACCTATTTTTATCACATCTGCCCTTACATCTTTTGTGAGCAATGTTTCTTCAACTTCTTTTTCTACATCTCCCATCCATAAAAACATCAACCCGTTTATTTGTGCCCGAAGAACAATGCTTTGATTATTAATGTTATCGTGAGACTTTCCTGGTGATAGCACCTGAAAAACTATTTTTCCACATGTTATCTCATCATTTGCCTTTACCTTTTTTTGAGCAATCTTCGCAATGTTACTTTGATCAAACACACTAACTACAGTGTTTTTAACCACAAAGTTTTCTAAAAGCATCATTGCTTCTCCATTATGGTCATGATGATTATGTGTGATAATGAGATCATCTATGGTTGTGACTCCCTTGCTTTTTAAAAATGTTGTTACTTCTTCTTGCATTCCTGTTCCTGTATCAATTACGGCATAACATTGCTTTTGCGGAGCAAGAATCACGGTTGACTCTCCTTCGTCTAAATCAAGAAAGACAATTTCTAGAGGCATTGCCCTATGGGAAAAGCGAAAAATGATTAGCATGAAAAGCAATAGTGTAATAGATAAAACTTTTTTACCAGAAAAAGCAAAGAAAAGAAAAACCAAAGAAACCAAACCAACATAAAACAACAAAGTATCAAACATACTAAAATGAGGAAGACGTAAAAAAAGTACAAAATGGTTGCTGAAGAATGCATTGATTGCATAGAAGGCTGTGATTAAGTAGTGATATAAAAAACCAAGCCAAGGCGTGAACATAACAACAATCGATATTGGCAATATTACGGATTCAAACAATAAGATAAACAATACATTTGTAAAAGGACTCAACACATTGATTTCAAAATTGATATTGATAATAAGCGGTAGTGTAAATAACAAACACAAAAGTGATAACGAAAAAATTCTTACAAGAATCTGCTGTTTTTGTACAAGTGGTCCACAAACAACAATAACAAAAGTGGCTAAGAAACTAAGTTGAAACCCCAAATGAAACATATAATAGGGATT
>CAZYFI010000007.1:0-43959 GCA_964646985.1 uncultured Bacteroidales bacterium | reverse complement strand
GCTCTTTTTTTATCTTTAACTTCTTTGTTAATTATTTTCGTAAACAAATGATAAATATCACGCGCCATCATGGCGTCTTCCATGGCGTCGTGCTGTTGCAACTCAACTGCATTATTGCTCATTTCTTGGTAAGTCGCAAACAATCCTAAATCAGTGCTTGTGTTGTAATAATTTTTAATCACTTGCATTAAGTTCATATAGCGAGATCTGATGTCTAATGGCTTGAGTCGATTTAATCGAAACGATTGTTCCATAGTTAAGATATCATTCTTTCCCCAAGCAATGACTTTTGGGTCATAATCGATAATGCATTTCTCTAATAATTGGTAAAATTCAATGTATGATTTCGCATCGTCAAATTCTTCGTTTGTTTTGGAAAGAAATTTTAATGTGCGATTATTAATCGCAAATCGACGCAAAGGTCTTACCAACGATCCATCTTGAAAGATGATTTCGTTGTTGCTGTTTTCTACCACAATCCCGTATTGTAAAATCTCAGGAATATGAACCATCGTTTGATAATAGGAAGGAAGAGAAAACTCTAAATCCAAAAATAATTTATTTTTAGTATTTCCCATGAGTTGTTTTAATCCTTGACGAATCACTTCGATATTAAATAAAGTTGTTTTTTGTGTTCTCGTTCCTTTTACAATTTTGCGAAAGAAGTGAACTTCATAACACATTTGCTTCCCAAATAATTGTTTGTGTTCATCGGTCACAATAAAAACATAAGGATTATGATAAAAATAATTGCCATAATCTTTAAACTGTCTTCTTGTTAGATGAAAAAAACAGATGCGATCTGAACATAATAATTTTAAGATTCGTTCTTTTGGGTTTGTGGCAATGATTTTCCCATATATTTCCATTGTTCTTCCTCACTAATTCAAAACTGCCAACACTTGTATGATTTGATCTTCGGTTAATTTAATTCGCCGTAACTCTTCTTCTATATTTTTTTGATTAGCTTGTTTTAAAATATCTGTTATTTGTTTTTTGCGTACTTTTCCTATGCCTTTTATGGCATCTAATTTAGAAGCTAGCGTTGCTTTGCTTGCTAATAAATGATGAAAATTAATGGCATATCGATGTACTTCATCTTGAAGGTTCTCTAAAAAGAAAAACAAAGATGATTTTTTGTCAATGTGTATTTCTTCATTTTGATAAAATAAATAGGATGTTTTATGTTTGTCATCTTTGCCTAAACCAAGAACTGGAATCGATACATTTAAATCGGCCAGTGCCTTTAAGGCGCTTGATACTTGTGGTTTACCACCATCAACTATGATTAAATTGGGAGCACCATTTTTCTCTAGTTGTTTATACCGTCTTGTTATGACTTCATTCATCGTTTGATAGTCATTTGCACCAACAACGGATTTCACTTTAAATTTGCGATATTTTTTGCGATTAGGCAATCCATCTTCATAAACAACCATTGCGCTTACACTCGAAGTACCTTGAATGTTAGAATTATCAAACGCTTCGATTTTATTTGGCGTGCTTATATTTAGTAATTGACCAAGTTCAAGAACTGCCCCCATTGTCTTTTCGTACTTGTTTTGTTCTTGACGAAGTAATTCATCCAGACGTTCCAAGGCGTTTTCTTGTACAAGTAAGACATATTCCTTTTTTTGACCTTTTTTAGGAACAACAATTTTGCTTTTTATTGCCTCATCAATCATGGAGTAATCCACACTTGGGATGAGTATTTCTTTTGGTAAAGGAAAATTATGATTCAAATAAAACTGGCCAACAAAATCAACAAACATCTCTTCTGCGCTACCCATTATTTCAAACAAAAATCCATTTCTAGCAATGGTTTTGTGGCCACGAATGTGAAATACTTGAATGCTTAAATGATTGTCTCTTGTTACAAAAGCAAAAACGTCGGTATCGGCAACATCTAGTTCCATTTTTTGTTTTTCGGTTACCGCATTAAAATCATCAATTAATTTTCGATATTCAATTGCTTTTTCGAAATTTAAGTTTTCCGATGCTTCAAGCATGTTTTTCTCTAAACTTTTTAATTGCTCTTTTACATTTCCTTTTAGCAGAGAGTGAATTTTTTGCGTGATTTCTTCATATTGGTTTGGTTTGATTTCATGGATGCAAGGGGCAATGCATTGCCCAATATGGTAATACAAGCATTCCTTTTTGGGAACTTTGGCGCATTTTCTTAGTGGATAAATCCGATTAAGCAAATCAACCACTTCTTTGGCTGCAGTGGCATTCGGATAAGGTCCATAATATTTTCCTTTGCGATGCATTTCTCTTGTATAAGTAATCTTAGGATCTTTTTCTTCAGAAATAAATATATACGGGTATTGACGATCATCTGTTAAAGAAATGTTATATTTGGGATTATGTTTTTTAATAAAATTAATTTCTAAAATAAAGGCTTCTGTTTCGGTTGAAGTGACAATGTACTCAAAATCAGCAATATGAGAAACCAACTGTGTGGTTTTTGCATCGTGACTACCAACAAAATAGGACCTTACTCGATTAAACAAATTTTTTGCTTTCCCAACATAAATGATTTCATAATCAGCATTAAACATCTGATAGCAACCAGGTTTTTGGGGGAGCTGTTTTAGTTTATCTTTAAGGTCCATGTTTCACCTCTCAAAAAGGCATTATAATTTTAAGTCTTTTAAAATGTCATCAATTTTTTTACCGTACTCTAATGAGTCGTCATATTTAAAGCGTAAGTCAGGTGTTTTTCTGATATCTAGTGCTTTACTTAAACTAGAGCGAAAATATCCTTTTGCTTCTTGCAGTGCGCTTGCTGTTATTTGTTTTTGTTCTTGATCTCCAAGCACTGTGAAGTATACAGTTGCAAGCGATAAATCATTCGTCAAGGATACTTTTGTAATCGTAACAACCTTCAATTGTTCGTTTTTTACATCAGAGAACAACAACATGCTCAACTCACGTTCAATAATTTTTTCTAAGCGTTCTTGTTTATATGCCATATGCTACTCCGTCTTGACTTCTTCCATTGTATAGGCTTCAATCACGTCGCCTTCTTTGATGTCATTAAAGTTTTCAATGGTAATTCCACATTCATATCCTGCTTTTACTTCTTTTACATCATCTTTAAAGCGTTTTAAAGATGACATTTTTCCTTCGTATACAACGATAGAATCACGAATGAGGCGAACATCGGCAGAACGTACCATCACACCATCTGTTACATAACATCCGGCAATGGTGCCAATTTTTGATGCTTTAAAAATACTACGCACTTCAGATTGCCCAAGCACTTTTTCAGCAAATACTGGTTCAAGTAAACCCTTCATGGCTCGTTCGATATCTTCTAACACTTTATAAATGATATTATATAAGCGAATTTCGATATTCTTTTCTTTCGCATATTCGACAATTTTGGCACTTGGACGAATATTAAACGCAATAATGATGGATGAAGATGCGATTGCTAAACTAACATCTGTTTCTGTTACAGCACCAACGCTGCCACGAACGACTTTTATGTTAACGCCATCTACATTTAATTTTTCTAATGAACCTTTTACTGCTTCAACAGAACCTTGTACATCTGCTTTTAAAATAATATTTAGCTCTTTCGAAGGATTGCTAGCATCATCAAACAAATTAGCAAGAGATACTGGTTTTCCAACTCCCATTTCTACATTGAATGTTCGAATAGAGCGTTCTTCAGAAACCAAACGTGCAATCTTTTCATCATCAAAGACCATGAAGTGATCACCTGCAAGTGGCACATCTCCTAAACCAGTAATTTCTACTGGTTTTGATGGACCTGCTTGTTTTAATGTACTTGTGGTTTCGTCTTGCATTGCCCGAATCTTACCAAATGTATTACCCACAACAATCGGATCACCAATTTTAATGGTTCCGTTTTTCACAAGCAATGTGGCAACCGGTCCACGGCCTTTGTCAAGTTTGGCTTCAATCACCAAACCAACACCCAAACGATTCGGATTTGCTCGATAATTTTCTAATTCAGCAGTTAATAGAATCATTTCTAATAATTCTTCAACACCTTTTCCTGTTAATGCGGAGAGCGAAACAAAGATGGTTTTCCCACCCCACTCTTCAGGAACAAGATTATAATTGCTTAATTCTTGCTTCACACGATCAGGATTTGCTGAAGGCTTATCCATTTTATTAATGGCAACAATGATTGGAACTTTCGCTGCTTGTGCATGATCAATCGCTTCTTTTGTTTGTGGCATTACACCATCATCAGCAGCAACAACCAAAACAACAATATCGGTCGCATTCGCACCACGCGCACGCATTTCTGTAAAGGCGGCATGTCCTGGCGTATCAATAAACGTAATCAATTTCCCATTTTTCTTAACTTGGTATGCACCAATGTGTTGTGTGATACCACCGGCTTCACCAGAAACAACTTTTGTATGTCTGATGGTGTCAAGTAAAGTTGTTTTCCCGTGATCAACGTGTCCCATTATGGTAACAATTGGTGGTCTTGGTTTTAATAACTTTTCTTCATCTTCAATCACTATTTCTTCAAACTTTGTGATATCTTCCAATACTTTATCTTTCACTGTGTAGCGATATTCATCAGCAATGATTTCTACAACATCTTTTTCAACAATTGCAGTTGCACTCATCATATAACCAAGCAAAACAAGTTTACGCACCACTTCGCCGATTGCAACCCCTAGCCCATCGGCAAGTTGGGCAACCGTCATTCCTGGAGTATATACCAAAACATTTGCTTTCGCTTTATCGCTTCCCGTAATATTTCCTTGCCTACTTCCGCGATTGCTTGTTCTACTCTTTTTTACGTTTTTAATTCGCGTATATACTTTTGATTCTTTTTCATAATCATTGTATTTGTCGTCATAAACACGCGTTAATTCTACTTCTTTCGGCATTTCTTCTTCTTGCTTTGGCTTTGGTTGTTGCTTAACCTCTTGTTTTGTTTGTGGTTTTGCATCAGACTTTTGTGTATATGTTGGCTTGCGTTCTTGTGGTTGTTTTACTACAGGTTTTTCTTCTTTAACTGGTTCACTCTTTTTTTCTTCAACTTGCGTTTTCTTTTCTTCTTGTTTTGGTGCAACCACAACAGCAGGTTCCTTTTTTTCTTCAGGCTCTGCTTTTTTCACAACCACTTCTGGTTTTGGCGTTTCTTTTTTGATTCGAATTGGTTTAATTTCACAATTAAACCTTTTCCCTAACTTTTTTACAACTGTCGGATCAATATCGGTTTCAAGCATAGCAACTATCCCAATATTATCTAGCATTTGAATTAGGTCTTTTTCATTTGTATTTTTTCCATTTGCTATTAGAATTTCTAAAATCTCTCTAACCTTCATCTATTTATCCTCCGTTATTATTTTTTCTGCTGCAAGTTTGAATCCATCATCAACAATTGTAACAATCTTGCAAATATTCTTGCCTAAGGCGCGCGATAAATCATCACTATTTAATTCATAATTCACAGGCACATGATGAAAAAAACATTTCTTATCAAAACGATCTTTCGTTTTTAAAGAGGCGTCGCTTGCAACAAATACCATCTTTGCTTTACCTGCTTTAATGGCAAATAAAACTTCTTTTTCTCCAGTTATAACCCGTCTTGCCCTAAGAGCAAGCCCAAGTAAATTCAGTAATTGGACTTCTTGTGGTTTTGTCAAACTAATCACCTAAAATCGCTAATAATTGTTCGTATATTTCTTGGGGAACTTGCGTCTCCAAGTGACGATCTAATGTTTTCTTTTTCATAGCCAATAAAATGACCTCTTTATTTTTTGATAAATAGGCTCCACGTCCACGCACTTTTCCTGTTTGGTCTACCACCACAGTATTTTCCGTTGTATGAACGATTCTAAACATTTCTTGTTTTGGGTGTTGTTCATTTGTAACAACACATTTTCGCATAGGTATTTTTTTTGGTTTCATTGCAACCTACTTTCTCGTAACGTTGTACTTAAACTCGATTCCTTCGTTTGTTGCATCGGTGATATTTTTAATATCTATTCTCCAGCCAATTGCATAGGCTGCAAGGCGTGCATTCTGACCACTTTTTCCTATTGCTAGAGAATATTGATCATCTTTTACAATCACGATAGCTTGTTTGGTTTTTTCATCCGCCAAAACAGCCAAAGATTTCGCAGGAAGCAACGCTTCAGCAATCAAATCAACTGGGTTGTCTCGCCATGTGAAAATCTCGATTTTTTCATTGTTTAAAATTTCATTGATTTGACGAATTCTTAATCCACCTTGACCAACACAAGCACCTTTTGCATCAAGATTGTTTTTCAATGATAAAACCCCAATTTTGGTTTTTTCGCCTGGTTCACGAGCGATTCCCATAATTTCAATCGATCCATCACCAATTTCAGGAATCATTAATTCAAACAAGCGTTTCACAATTTCTCGATTGGCACGTGTTAAGAATACTTTAGGTCCTTTTGTTGTTTTTTCAACTTTTGTAATGTAAACTTTCTTTTCCGAACCAATTGCAAAACTTTCTCCTGGAACGCCTTCTTTGTCCGGCATATTGGCTTGCACATTTTTTCCAATACTAAACGTCACAAAGTTATTGCTATAATCAACAACTGTAGCTGTAATCACTTCGCCAACACGTTCTTGAAAAAACGCAAATGCTTCTTCACGTTCTAATTCTTTCAATCCACTTAATAAGCTTTGGCGGAAAACAGAGGCTGCTTTCCTACCAAAATTGGAAATATTGATTTCCGTTTTAAACTCTGTTCCAATTTTTGTTCTTGGCTTAATGAGTTGTGCTTCTTCTATGGTAATTTGTCCTCTAGGGCCTTCAGGATCGACTTCTTCTACAACGTATTTATATTCAAAAATGCGTATTTTTTTCTTTTCAAAATCCCATTCCGTTTTAATATCGCCAGTGTACCCACTGTTGCGGCTTGAAACAGAAATTGCTACTTCTATTTTTTCTTTTACTGCTTCAATTTCAAATCCACGTTCATAAGCGATAGCTTCAAGAGCTTCATAAAATTTAGTACTAGTCATGATTCCTCCAAAAGTCCTAAGACAAAAAATTCGTTTTTAAAAAATGTGTATAACATTATTTAAAGGAGTGAGACAACTCACTCCTTAGTTTACTACATCTACGATATATTGTATCACAAATATCGTCAATTTGTCAATGAATAATATTTAACGCTTATGCAGTTTTAGCAGGAAGCGTTGAAGTTAATACTACAGTTGCATCATAGCCAGAATTATTTGTTATTCTAACCGTGTATGTCACTTGTTGACTAATGGTTGGCAAATTTATGATTCTTCCAAAATTGTTCACATATTCAGGGCTTTGTGATTGAAATGAAATCGTATATCCTTGCATTTGTGTTAACACCAAATATTCCGCACGAATTAACTCAACGGCGTTAGGATATAAGTTATTTCTTCTCAGTGTTTGTGGACAAATTTTTTGGCTATAATCATAGTGTTGCTTGACGTTAGATAACTTCAAGTTGTGCTTTTGTAATAGCCCCGCCATCAACTTTGCTGTTCGGTGCCACGTCATATACAAATCACTACCGTAATCTACGCAAGTTTCTACACCGATTGTTGTGCTATAAGCAAGTTCTGTATCTCCTTGCCATGCAACCTCATTGTCTGGTAAATGTTGAATCACTTCTTTTTCATCAACCGTGTAATGCCAAGATCTCGCTTTGTAGGTATCAAAATTGGCCGACCCAATAATATAAGCTGCATGCATTGCCGCATTCGCGCCTGGATTGTTGTTTCCTGTGTCATGATAAATAATATCCGATATTGTTGTCTTTAAAACCCCACTACGCACAGTTTTAAACTCTGTTGCACTTCTAATGGCTGAAGTATAAGTAAGCCCAATATAAGCATTAGGAACTCCATCCACAGTTGGCGTTATGGCAATAATATTTTCTTTTAGATTCAATTCTCCAGGATAGTACTTAGAAACACTTCCATAAACCCATTGTTGTTTTTCAGTGTTGCCATATGTTGTAACATATTGCACAATGGGATTGGTTACATGGAAACTTTTCACCAAAGCAACAGGGTCTACTTCAATGTCTATTGAAAGGGTTGCTATAACGTTATCATCTGCTTTTGATTTCGCTGTAATATCTACACGGCCAGCCATCAAAAAACTTACTTTTCCGGTCGCATCAACAACTGCCAAATCAGTATTCGAGCTCATCCAAACAACTTCTTGGCTAGCACCAAGTGGTAATACTTGATGCTGCAGTTGGACATTCCCAAAGGTTCTGTATGGACCCACTGTTTTCGCATTTACTTCGATTGATTTTGGTTCTGGAATCACAACTGTGATTGTTTTTTCTAATGTATTTGTTGTCATAAATGATGAAATTTTAATAGTAACCTCTCCCGCAGATTTCCCCATCACAACCCCTTCTTGATCAACGGTTGCAATTTGAGGATTAGATGATTCCCAAAAAACAGTATTATCAGGATTTTTTAAATCACCAGCAGTCAATGTAATAGATTCACTGACATTAACCACATCGTCACCTTCCAACGTTAAAGGAAATGGATTGACAGTAACTGTGATGGTTGCGGTAATGGTTGGATAAGCAGTAAGTTTCCCTGTGATGGTTGTTGTTCCTGCTGCTAAGGCAGTAATCACATGGTTACTAACACTACAAACAAGTGAATCTAAAACTGTATATTCAACGGCTAATTGTTCGGTTGTTTGACCAATGATGGGAATGATGGTTTTAGTTTCTTCAAGTTCCATCTCAAAATGAGTCACTTGAAAACTAAGTGTTGGATCAACGACAACAATAGGGTCATCATCGTCATCATCAATATCTTCTTCTTCTGGTTTACAGCCCATTAGCCCTAATGTTAGGACCAAAGCAAAAATAAATAACAAAGCTTTCCAGCTTCTTTGGTTTTGAAACATTTTTATCTCCTAAAAGTATTTTTTATAAATCAATTATATCAGTTTTTAAGCAAAACCCAAAGGATTATTTTTTTTCTTCAGGGCGAATTAATCCAAAATTAACATGACAGTACCCGTTTGGATTGTGTTCTAAATAATCTTGGTGATAATCTTCAGCAAGATAAAACCCTTTTTCTTCTACCAATTCAACCGCAACTTTTCCATGATATTGTTCGTTTTTTTGCTGCAAAAACGCAGCAATAATGGCTTTGTCTTCTGGGCTTTTATAATACACTCCAGTGCGATATTGAATACCAATATCACCACCTTGTCGATTGATGCTAGTGGGATTGATAAAGCGAAACATGTGTTCTAAAATCTTTTCTAAACTAATTTGTGTTTCATCATAAAAAATCTCGACCGCTTCTGCGTGTATAGCAACATGGTGCTTTAAATCTTCATAAGAAGGATTTGCAAAATTACCATTCGTATAACCAACATTGGTATCTAAAATTCCTTTTAGTTGTTTATAGTATCCTTCGACTCCCCAAAAACAACCTCCTGCTAAAACAATTCTTTTCATATATGATTCTCCTTATATATATTATTTGATAAATGCTCTTTTACAATTAAATTTGCACCAACAACCATCAATATCAACGCTATGATATATAAATAGGTTGGTATATTTTGAAACAAAATAAAGGATAGCGCCGCACCAACAAATGGTGCCAAAGCATAAAATGCGCTTGTCTTGCTTGCTCCTAAATCGTGTTGCGCACGAACATATAATAAAATGCTCATTCCATAAGCAACAAACCCTAGCAACAAAGCAAGTAAAACATACTGCCAGGCAAAAAACTCAATTCCAACGATAAATGCCACAACTAGTGAGCCAAACCCTGATGCCAATCCTTTTACAACCACAATTTCCACTGGGTCTTTTTCCGACAAAACCCGCGTACAATTATTTTCCAATCCCCAAAAAACACAAGCCAACACCACAAACAACGAACCTTTTGAAAAAGATAAACTCGATGCGTCGTCAATTGATAACAAAAAACTAGCAACGCTAATGATCAAAATTGCTATCCACACACGTTTACTAATTTTTTCTTTAAAGAAAATAAAAGCGATAATGGAGGTGGCAACAATTTCAAAATTGTTAAGCAGTGATGCATTTGCTGCTGTCGTTAATTTTAACCCCAACATTAACATGATGGGGGCCAATATATCTAAAATAATCATTCCTAAAATGTATGCCCATTGCTTTTTTTCCAAATGGTTTATGGGAATACGATTTATTCGCACCAACCATACAATCATCATACCGAACCCGGCACCAAAATAAAGCAAAGACGCCATTAAAACTGGAGATACGTGTTGTAACAACAATTGAGACAATGGTGAATTGATTCCATATAAAACTGCAGCTAATATGGCGAACAATATAGCTTGTTTGGCTTTTTTCATAAATAGATGTTTCCCTTTAGTATCTTATTATACCAAAAACGAAAAGAAAAGAAACGAAAAAAGAGCCATTATTTTTAAAACAATGGCTCTTCCATTTATTTTCCTAACACTCGCACGCGTTCTGAAATAGGTTGGTTCGTCTTTTCGTTTAACTTGCCACTAGGCACGCCAAACGGCATTTGTGCAATCAACTTCCAACTACTTGGAATATCAAATTGCTTTGCGACTTCAGCATCAATAATTGGATTATAGTGTTGGAGGGAGGATCCAAGACCATTTTCCGCAAGTGCTGTCCATACCACTAAGTTTAGCATTCCTGCGCTTTGGTTTGACCAAACAGGAAAAACATCACGATAAAGTGGGAATTTCTCTTGAAGCCCTTGAACAATCGCTTGATCTTCAAAGAACAAAACAGTGCCATAGGCTTTTTTAAAGGCATTCATTTTTTCTAATGTTGCTGCAAATCGATCTGCACTAACAATTTTACACAACTCATCTGTTACCAAGTCCCAAAAGCGATCATGTTCTTTGTGTAAAAGAACGACCGTTCTTGCTGATTGTGAGTTAAACGCTGATGGCGTAAAAAACACAGCATCTTCCACCAACTTCACTATTTCATCATCAGAAATAGTAGACTTTTTACCTAAAACGTAGTGACTACGACGGCTTTTTAATATTTGAATCAAATTATCTTTCATAAAATCTCCTTTGAAATTACAAATTCATTATAGCAACTTTTGTGTGTTTTTTCTACAAATATGCTCAGTCATCAATATTCGTAATTGCGGAAATTTTTATCCTTTTTTCGTGCAAATATATCTCTTTATATATGAAATCAGCTTTCGTAATTTCTCCTCTTATGGTATAAAAATAACCTGCTTGAAAATACGTTATTGTTACTTCGTTATGACTGCATAATGCGTTGCACAATTTTTCATTCAACATCTCTAACTCATCAGGCATCAATACGGGTTTTACTTGTTTGATGCGTTCTTGTTCCACAGATTTGATTGTTTTCTTTAATCCTTCCAACCCATCAAATGGTTGCCATTTGCCTTTGCGTTCATTACTGTGCATTGTGTCCTCCAATCAATTTATTCCGATTGATTAATGTTGCTTTTTCTGATTTGCTGACGGCCAAATATACGGCACCACGACCATAACGATGTTTAATTTCTCCTATTGCTTGATACAAATTGTGTTCTTTTTGGGCATGCTCCGTTGTCTCAAACAATTCTGTTTGTACATGTGATTCATTTTCTAATTTTCCCAACCGAACAGAAACGCTTCGAATTGGCAAATCTGAAATATGTTTTTCATATAAACACAAAAATCCTTCTAAAATTTTTTGTCTGCTGTTTGTTTTGCAATCAAAGGTCAGTTGCCTTCCAAATCCGCCTCCATATTGTTTTGCATAACCAATACCTAAGCCAATGAGTTGACAACATTGCTTTCGCATAATTAATTCTGTTACCAATTGCTCAACCATTTCTGTTAAAATGATTTTCAAATCTTCTTTGTTATAATCTTCATAAAGCATTTGTCCATGTCCAAAAGAATGGCTTTCAGGAATATAATTTCTTGCTTCTTGAACCGTTGTTCGGTCTATCCCATGGGCGTGTTCATATAATTCTTGTCCCAAAATCCCAAATTCTTTTGTTAGTTTTTCAAGTGGATGATTTGCTAAATCACGCAAACAGTAAATATTCATTCTCGCAAGATGTTTTTCTGTTCTTGATCCAATGCCCCATATTTCGCTAATGGGACGCAAATCCCACATTCGTTCTTTGAAGTTATCTTCTGTCAAACAAGCAATGTTTGTTTTGCTTTTCTTAGCCATACAATCAAGCGCAACTTTTGCAAGAAACATATTCGTGCCAATCCCACAAGTTGCTGTAATTTTGGTTGTTTTATAAATATCATCAATAATTTTTTTCGCAATCGTTTCTATTGATTCGTTGTAATATTTCATATATGGCGATAAATCCAAAAAAGCTTCGTCAACACTATAGACATGGACATCTTCTGCGGATACATACTTTAAATAAACATTATAAATCATACAGGAATAATCAATATACTTTTGCATGCGTGGTTTCGCATAAATAATATCAAGATTTTTTGGGAGTTCATATATGCGACACCGAGAAGCAACGCCGTACCCCTTCAAATGAGGCGTAACCGCCAAAACAATTGATCCGCCTCCTCGTCCTTTGTCAGCAACAACGAGATTGACTTCAAAAGGATTCAGACCACGAATAGAACATTCAACCGATGCATAAAAGCTTTTTAAATCAATGCAAAGCACATGCGTCATTTTCATCATCGTATCCTCCTTTGATTGTATTGTAACACACAAAAAGCAAAATTCTACTTGCTTTTTTATGAAAGTTTTTCAAGAAAAAATGATAACAAATAGTTATTTCCTATATAAAAAAAAGAAATAATCCATAAAAAAAGACAGTCTTGTTAGACTGTCTTTTGGGCTTTCATAGCTTCTATGATTTCATCATGAATTTGTTTTAAATCTTCTGGTTTTGGCACATAATTTATTTTTATGCCAGGAAGCAAACGATTAAAACCAAGCGTATCCAATTGCTCTTCAATTTGGGCGATGCTTTGACCTCCCCATCCGTAACTACCAAAAGCGAATCCTGATAATCCGACTGGTGCCAATCCTTTTACATAACATAAAAATCCAGCAATTGTTGGCAACATATTATTGTTGATGGTAGAAGAGCCTACCATCAGATATTTTGCATCGGCAATTTCTGTTATGATATCCGATGAATCTGTATCATTAACATTATATAAAGAAACAGAAAATCCTAATTCAATAAACGTTTCCGCAATCGTAACAGCCATTTTTTCTGTACTATGCCACATGGTATCATACACCACTACCGCTTTTTCTTGTTTCTTTGATTGCGTTAAGTATTCATACAAAGCCAACACTTGAGCGATATGATCGCGCCATATCACGCCGTGGCTCGTTGCAATCATTTCCATATCTAAGGTTTTTACAACTTGAAATATTTTTGCTGCTTGATTTGTATAAGGTAACACAATATTGGCATAATATTTCTTCGCTTCGTATAGCAAAATATCTAAAGGCAATCCGTTATCATATCTTTCTGAAGACGCTAGGTGTTGTCCAAAAATATCATTGCTATATAAGATTTTATCAAACGCATCATAAGTAACCATATTATCAGGCCAATGAACCATTGGCGCATGAAAAAATTTTAAAGTGCGTTTTCCAATGTTTAGTTCTTCGTTATTCTTAACCGGAACAATTGGTAAGTCACCGTAAATTGCTTTTAATATTTTTACACCATTTGGTGATTGCGAATATATTTTTGCATGAGGTGCTCTTTTGATTAATTCCTTTATATTCCCACTATGATCCGGTTCGCCGTGATTAGAGATGATGACATCAATTTTTGATGGATCAATAATCGATGCGATTCGTGAAAACATTTCTTCGGCTAAATATGATTTCACATTATCAATCAAAGTGATTTTTTCATCCATAATAAGATATGCGTTATAGGTAGAACCGCGATCCGTAGCATATCCATGAAAAGTTCGAAGCGACCAATCGATCGCTCCGACCCAATAAACTTGTGGTTTTAGTTGATAAGCTTTCATCATTACTCTTTCGTAAAGTTTTCTTTTCCAACTCCACATTCAGGGCAAACCCAATCTTCTGGTAAATCTTCAAAAGATGTGCCAGGAGCGATTCCTTGGGTATCATCACCTACAGCGGGATCGTAAACATATCCGCATACATCACATACGTATCTGTCCATGTCTTTCCTCCTTCTTTTTATTTCTCTTTTATTATACACAATAATGTTTTTTCTAACAATGAAATTGATTGAAATATGACAAAATAATACTACCAGCAACCGCAACATTTAAGGATTCCAATTTTTCTTGCATAGGAATATATACATGACCATCAGCCAATGCCATCAAATCAGCTTGCACGCCTTGGCCTTCATTGCCAAGAATCAGTGCCCATTTTTTACTTGGTTGATATTCATATAAATTCATTCCTTGCATCATGTTGGTATTAATGACGGTTATTCCTTGTTTTTTTAATTGCAACACAATTTCAAGCAAATTGGCTTTCACAATTGGAATATGAAATAATGCTCCTTGTGTAGAACGAATCAATTTATCGTTGTATATATCAACAGATTGCGAATTTAGCACAACCAAATCAACACAAAATCCTAGAGCACTACGCACCAATGTGCCAATATTGCCTGGGTCTTGCAAATTATCGAGCAATAAGAATCTTGATCCTTTTATTTGTGGTTCAGAAAAATATTTGCATACTCCAATGATTGTTGGAGGCGATTTTGTTTGTGATAGTTTATTCATAATTAATGTTGTTACTAGATAATTCTCAACTTCAGCAAATTGTTCGTTTTCGTTGGTAATCAATACCGCATTCAATAACTTTGCTTTTTGGGCTTCGCTTACCAAATGCTCTCCTTCTACAAGAAAAAGTGAAGACGCATCGCGATATTTTTTTTCATGAAGTTTATAGAGTTGAACAACAAAAGGATTGGAAAGAGATTCAATAATCTTCATTATTTTAATACCGCGTAAAGCAGCATTCCAATAGACATCAGTGTCTCTATGCCATGAATGAAATATATATACATAAAAAACTTTTTGTGTGTTTTATTTTTCAACAACAACAAAACAATGAAAGGAACGAGTAAATTAAGCGCAGGAACAATAAACAACGACAGATAAAAAACAAAAGATGTTCCACCTTGAATCATTTGAAAAAACCACTGAGCAAAATAGGTGCTTAATTGTGTCATAATCAAATAAAAGGAAAAAACAAACTGGATCACGGCATAAAATGCCATCCACACAGGAAAATTGTCCCAAAGCGAAACACGCAGTGTTTTTTGCAATTGTTTTTTTTGCTTGTATAAATTTTTGTATTCATTTTTTAATTGTATGATTTTATTATGGGTTTCATCGGAAACCTCTTGATCTTTTGTGAAAAACTCATCTTCTTGTCTTTCAATAATCGCATCAATTTCTTGCATTTTGACTTCGATATCAAAAATCAAAGCCTTGGTTTTTGATGTTTCATCTTGCTCGATTTCATTTAATTGTTCCATATTTTTTTCTTCCATCATTTTTCTCCTTAAATTTCAAATTTCTCAGGATAGCTTGTTGTGAAAACTGAATATTTGTTGGCATTGCTCAATTCGATTGTCTCGGTATTGGCAATTGCCTCCAAAACCAATGACTCTAATTGGCATTTTTCTTCTTCAGCTAAAACCAAATCAAGCTTTGGTCTAATAATCGGGTGTTCAGGAACAAACACCGTGCAGCAATCTTCAAATGGGCGGATAGAAATATCAAAGGTTGCAATGTTTTTCGCAAGTTTGATGATCTCTTCCTTGTCATAAGTCACAAGGGGTCGCAAAATAGGGATGTTTGTGACTTCGTTTACGACGCGCATGCTTTCCAATGTTTGGGATGCTACTTGACCAATGCTTTCGCCATTTATGATTACATCAATTTCGTGTTTCTCACAAATTGCATGTGCAATTTTATACATTTGCCTACGCATAATGGTAACCAAATAATCCAATGAAGCATTTACTCTGATCGCTTCTTGAATCTTTGTAAATGGGCAAACAAACAATGTTATTTTGTTATTGCTTGTATACCGTGATAATTGTTCTACCAAATCAATGACTTTTTGCATTGCAGAATCACTCGTATAAGGTGGTGAAGCAAAATGCAAAGCATATAAATTTACTCCTTTTTTCAAGGAAAGAAAGCCAGCTACTGGGCTATCAATGCCACCAGAAATCATGAGCAATCCGCTCCCAGCAACCCCGCTAGGAAATCCACCCAAACCAGGAATGCTGTTTACAAACACATAAGTTCCTTCATTGCGTAAATCAACCGATAGTGTCACTTCAGGATTGTGAACATTTACTTTTAAATGAGGCACGTGTGGCAGTACTCTTTTCGCAATTTCTTGCGACATAACTTGTGATGTGTCAGGAAATTTTTTATCTCCTCTATTTGATTCTACTTTAAATGTTTTCGCTTGTTTTTCTTCTAATAAAAGTTGAATACCCACTTGGGCAATCGCTTCGTAATTTGGTTCTACTTTCATACATAAACTATATGAGTTTAATCCTGATACAGTATTTAACACCTTGATGACTTCTTGTTCATCTTCTTGATTTAGTTCAATATAAAAACGATACATAGAGTGAAAAAACTTAAGTTTGGGAAACACACGACAACGATTGATGATATTATTGTTTACTTTTCGTAAAAACTCTTGATAGTTTTTTTTCTTTAAAGTCATTTCGCCATAGCGAATTAAAATCACATCATACATGGCATATTTCCTTTAATGTTGCAATCAACATATCTAGTTCTGAAATTGTTGTTAAGTGAGATAGACTAATACGAATGGTAGATAATGCTCTATCTAGTTGATGGGTAATCGCATAAATTGTTTTTTCTGGTTTTTTTGTTTTCGCATTGCATGCGGATCCAGTAGAAACATAAATTTCTTTGGATTCTAATTGATGAACGATTGTTTCTCCATTGACAGAAGGAAGGGAAATGCTAACAATAAAAGGCACCGCTTGAATAGGGCTATTGATAAATATCCCCTCAATGCTTTTTAATTGTTCTAGTAAATATTGATTCATTTTTGCAACTGTAGCAGAATGTTCTTGGGTGCTAGGATAATAGATTTTTAGTGCTTTACATGTTGCAACAACCAATGCTAAATCAATCGTTCCTGGTTTGATGCCAAATTGCGTTTGTGATCCATATAATCGTTTGTTAAGAGCAATCGATTTGCGATATGCTAAAAAACCAATGCCTTTTGGTCCATATATTTTATGTGTACTCATGGTAAACATATCAACTTGGCTCAAAGGAAAGTTGGGAACAACTTTACACAATCCTTGCACGGCATCCATGTGAAACGTTGCTTTGGGATACGCCTTAAGTATATCAAGTATTTCTTGAATAGGTTGTATGCTGCCAATGATATTGTTAACCCACATAATAGACACCAAAATGGTGTCTTTGTTTATTTGTGATTGTAATTGTTGGATATTAACAATACCTTGTTCGTCAACATCCAAATAAATGACGTCATATCCTTCTTCTTCAAGATGATGAAACACTTCAAAAACTGAAGGGTGTTCAATTTTCGTTGTGAAAACACGCCATTTTTTTTGGCTTGTGTTTGGGTATTGATGTACAACGCCATAAATTCCCAAATTATTGGCTTCGGTCGCATTACTTGTATAAACGATGTTGTGATCGCTTAGGCCAAGGGTATCTTTTATTTCTTGTGTTGCTTTTTCTAGCATATAATTACTTTGTAATCCTAGTTTATGTGATGAAGAAGTGTTTGCGAAAAATTGTTTTTGCGTTTTGATATATGCATCTAAAACTTCATCATCTATTGGTGTTGTGGCACCATAATCAAAATAAATCATGTTATCCTCCTTGGACTTAAAAAAAGATTAATTATATTATACCTTATTTCTCATTTATTGTTAATATTTATTACGTTAGTATAGCATTTTTATCAGTCATTTGATAAAATAATAGTACTAAAAAGGAAACAGCTATGAAAAGTAAAACAAACAGCTTACTCGAATCACTAGACAGTTTACTACTCGACGATTCTTTTGAAATGTCGATTCTTGCCAACGCGTCGGCTTTATTAAACGAAATGACTGAAGATGTGAATTGGCTTGGTTTTTATATTCATAAAAATAATGTATTATACTTAGGACCTTTTCAAGGAAAAGTTGCTTGTAACATCATTACAATGGGAAGAGGCGTCTGTGGAAAAAGCGCAGAAAGTAAAACGACGATTATTGTGCCAAATGTTTCTGAATTTCCTGATTATATTTCTTGCGATGGCGCAACAAATTCGGAAATCGTAATTCCCATCATAGTTCACAATCAACTTTATGGCGTTTTAGATATCGATAGTGCTTCGTTTCATCGCTTTAGCGAAGAAGATGCGCATTTATTTGAGCAAGCCGCTCTCATCATTGCAAAACATTTAAGTAAAATACGATAAAAAAATCCGTGAATATTTTCACGGATATTTTTTTTAACGGTTGTAGAACTCAACGATTAAGTTTTCTTTAATTTCTGGTAAAATTTCACTTCGTTCTGGATACCGAACATATTCACCAGTCATTGATGGCTCATCAAAAGTCACAAATTCTTTTCTTGCAACCATTGCGCCTAAGGCTTCCGCAATAATTGTAAATTTTTGAGCTTGTTCTTTTACACCGATTTTTTGTCCTGGTTTGCAAATATACGAAGGAATATCAACTTTTTTGCCATCAACCACGATATGACCGTGATTCACTAATTGGCGAGATTGTGCTCTAGTCGTTGCTAAACCCAAACGGTAAACAAGGTTGTCTAAACGTGATTCTAAAAGAACCAAGAAGTTGTCGCCATGTTTTCCTTTCATTTTTCCTGCAAGATCGAACAATTTTCTAAATTGTCTTTCGTTTAACCCATAAGTAAAACGAACTCTTTGTTTTTCTTGTAATTGTGTGCCGTATTCAGACATTTTGCTGCGGCGTTGTCCGTGTTGCCCTGGAGCAAATGGACGTTTGATTAATTCTTTTCCAGTTTCAGATGTCGAGTATTTTAATCTACGAGAAATCTTCCAACTTGGACCTGTGTAACGTGACATGTTTTTTCCTCCTTTTAATGACTAGTAAAGGACCTGAAGACAATGAAAGTTCAGAACAACTATGGTTTTCATCACAGCAGCGGATTACTTGCCCCTCCTTAGGTGTTGTCTGATTATTTTCACTTTTTCAAGTGCTGCTATTACTGCACTGTGCTATTTGCACTTTTGATATTATATCATATTTTTTAATAAAGTCAAGAATTATCGCTTTTTGTTTGTTCATAAGAAAAAATAAAATCTTATATCAATGTCTTCTTCTCATATTTAGTAACGTTGTTGCCATCATGAGTTTTACTCGATTATCAATCATTTTCATTTGATTTTGAATCAAAAGCAGTATTCCAATTCCGATTAACAAAAGCAGTTCATCATCATCGTTATAAATTTCCACCAAAGAAGAAGCGTTTATTTTATTTTCTTCTAGTATGTCACAATCAATGGTAGCTTGAAGTCTTTCATCGTTTTGTAATAAAACATCATTAATGGTGTATAAGCTTCCGTCTTTTATGATTTCGTAGTTAACCGCGTTTTCTTTTAACGTGATTTCTAGATTTCGATTCATGGAAAGTGTTAACATAATCTCTTTGTCTTTTTTAATCTTTACTTTATTGTTTTTGTGGAATAAGACAAATTCGTTGTTTTCATAGACTTGATAGTAATTCTTTTGCTTCTTTACTTGGTATATTTCTGTTTCACCAAAAGATATGTAATGGATGATATTGTGTTTTTTGCTTAACCCAGTTGTAAAAACGTAGTTTCCAACGCAAAGATCGTCGGGATAATACGTAATTTTATTGTCAGAATCCAAATCAATCAAGTTATATTTCCACTTGTTTTTACTAGTTAGAAATCTTGTTATTTTTCGATATTTTTTTATTACAAATAAGTAATCTAAAACCAACAAATTAACATCTTGTACATTTGTACATTTGGCAATTTGTGTTAAAAACAAACGCTCATATTCAAAAAAATCAAAACATTCTTTCGGTTTGTAATTGATTCTTTCAAATATCAACTTCATTCTTAACATGTTTTTCAATCGCATTATGTCCCCCAAATACATCATGATAATTCGCTTTGCATTAATGGCATTATAACATAATTTACATAAAAGATGAAACCATAATCCAAAAAAAAGATACCAAGGATTTGGTATCTTTTGTCAATTTATTCATACTTTGCTTTAATGGCTGCATTTAAGAAAGTGACAAAATCATCAGCTTTCAAACTTGCTCCACCAATTAAGGCTCCATCAATGTGTGGCATTGACATTAATTCATCAACGTTATTCAATTTCACACTTCCGCCATATTGGATTCTTAGAGCATTAGCAACATCGTGTGAATACATTTTTGCAACTTGTTTGCGAATGTGTTTACATGCTTCATTTGCAACTTCGCTTGTTGCGGTTTTTCCAGTGCCAATGGCCCAAATTGGTTCATAAGCAATCACTAATTTTGATACTTGATCCGCGCTTAAATTTGCTAAATCGGCCTTTAATTGTCGATTTAAAACGCGATTGGTGGAACCTTTTTCTCTTTGTTCTAGTGATTCACCAATGCATAAAATTGGTGTAATTTCATGTTCAAAAGCTTTATGCAGTTTTTTATTGATTGCTTCATCGGTTTCGTTAAACATAGCTCTTCTTTCGCTATGACCAACAACAACATAACTAACTCCAATCGCTTTTAACATTGGTGCAGATACTTCGCCAGTAAACGCGCCTTCTTCTAAAAAATGCATATTTTGTGCGCCAATACGAACATTTTCTCCTTGTCTTTTTACAAGACAACGCAGAACTGTAAATTGCGCACAGACAACGCTGTCAACTTGTTCTTGACTTGGCGCTTGATCGGCTACAGTATAAATAAACTGTAGGGCTTCATCGCGCGTTTTATACATTTTCCAGTTTCCAGCAATAATTGGTTTTCTCATAATATCTCCTTTTTTACTTTCCACAACTTAAGCAAACATCATCAATAGCAGCTACGCCAGGCAATTCTTTGCCTTCTAAGTATTCTAAACTTGCTCCGCCACCAGTTGAAATATGGGTGAATTTTTCTTCAAAGCCAAATTTAATTGCTGCGGCTGCACTATCTCCACCACCAATAATGGTCGTGGCATCTGGCAACTCTGCAAGCAATTCACAAATTGCTTTGGTGCCGTAACTAAATTGATCAAATTCGAAGACACCTGCGGGACCATTCCAAACAACTGTTTTTGCGCCCTTTAATTCTTCTTTGAATTTTGCAATCGTCTTAGGTCCTACATCTAAACCCATTTTGTCAATTGGTGTTTTATGAATATCAACCACCTCAAAAGCAGCGTTTTCTGAATACTCTAAACTAACTGCATGATCAAGAGGCAATACAAGTTTTCCCTTGCCTTTTTCAAGAAGTGATTTTGCAAGTTCAACATAATCTTTTTCACATTTTGATAAACCAATCTCAATTCCTTGTGCTTTAAAGAAAGTATATGCCATTGCTCCGCAAATTAATATTTTATCGGCTTTTTGAAGTAAGTTTTCAATGACAGAAATTTTATCACTCACTTTTGCTCCGCCTAAAATAGCAACAAAAGGACGAACAGGATTATCTACTGCTTCCCCAATAAATTTAATTTCTTTTTCCATTAAAAATCCAGCTACAACATCGTCTACATTATTAGCGATTCCTACATTCGAGGCATGAGCTCGATGTGCTGTTCCAAAAGCATCATTCACCAGCATGTCTCCAAAGGAAGCCCAGTATTTACCTAATTCAGGGTTGTTTTTTGATTCTGCTTTGCCGTTTAAATCTTCAAATCTTGTGTTTTCAAACATCAAAACTTCGCCTGATTTTAAATTCTTTATGGCTTTTTCTAATCTTTCCCCTCTTGTCTCATTGATAAATAAAACCGGTTTTGCTAACAACTCACTCAAACGTTTTGCTACAGGAGCCAAAGAATTCGTTGCTTTGTCTTCTTCTTTTTCTACACGACCCAAATGAGAAAACAAAACAAGTTTTGCACCTTGTTCCATAACATACTGAATCGTTGGTAAAGCCTGAACGATTCGGTTTTGGTCGGTAATTTGCCCATTTTTCATTGGCACATTGAAATCAACACGCATTAAAACGGTCTTGTTGGATAGTTGAACATCTCTAATTGTTTTTTTGCTCATATTTTTCTCCTTTTTATATTTCTTTGATAATTATATCACGAAAAGACTTTACTGTATATATTTACACTAACATGGTAAACGTTTTTCCAATAATAGAAAAATAAAAAGCCACCAATAAGGTGGCTTGATCGTCTAGTATTTTTTCAATCTTTGTTCAGTTTCAGGATCAAAGAAATGACATTTGTCCATTGCTAGCGCCATTTCAACATCGTCACCCATATGAATATCAACACGAGCTTTTACTTTAGAAATTAAATTTTGCCCGTGTAGCACACCATTAATTAATGTTTCTGCGCCTAATAATTCAGCGACGTCAACTTTTAATTTTACTGCTGCATCTTTATATTGGGCAATGCGTTCTGGAGCATCATGAATATCTTCAGGACGAATTCCTAAAATGATTGGTTTTTCAAGCATTTTTTGTTCTTTCAACATTTCAAATTTATCTTGAGGAACTTTTAATCGAGAAACGCCAAGTTTGTGATCGCCAAGTTCAAAGAAACCATCTTCAAATACTTTTCCTTCAAGGAAGTTCATTGGCGGTGTTCCAATAAATCCACCAACGAAAATATTGTTAGGGAAATCATATATTTCTTTTGGTGTGCCGATTTGTTGGATGAAACCATCTTTCATAACCACAATTCTTGTTGCCATTGTCATGGCTTCAATTTGGTCATGTGTTACATAAATTGTAGTAATACCCAAACGTTCCGTTAATTTGATAATTTCTGCACGCATTTGGACACGTAATTTTGCATCCAAGTTAGATAGTGGTTCATCCATTAAGAATACTTTCGCATCACGAACGATTGCTCTACCCAATGCAACACGTTGTCTTTGCCCACCAGATAATGCTTTTGGACGACGGTCTAAATAAGGCTTTAGCCCTAAAATGTCAGCCGCATTTTGCACACGACGATCAATTTCATCACGAGCGAATTTTCTCAATTTTAATCCAAATGCCATATTATCATAAACTGTCATGTGAGGATACAAAGCATAGCTTTGGAAAACCATGGCGATATTACGATCTTTTGGTGCTACATCGTTTACTACTTCATCATCAATACGCAATTCACCAGAAGTAATGTCTTCTAGTCCTGCTACCATACGTAGGGTTGTTGTTTTTCCACATCCGGAAGGACCAACAAACACAATAAATTCTTTGTCTTTAATGTGTAAATTGAAATCTGCAACGGCATGGACATTGCCATCATAAACTTTGTTTAAGTTTTTCATTGTTACTGTTGCCATAATAAATCTCCTTTTTATTTTGATACTTTCATTATAAAGAGGACTCATGAAAAAAACAATGTGCAAGTTGCACATTGTTTATCTTTTTACATTCAATAACCAATACATACAAGAAGCATGTTTAAAGTTTTGAATGTTTAATCCTGTTTCTGATGTAATAAACTCTAATTTGTTTATAACCGTATTTCGATGCATGTACACACTCTGAGCAGCCTTAGATACATTAAGATCGTGTTCAAACATCGCTTTAATCAATTGTTCTAACTGTGAATCATTATTCACACGATTTAATATAATTGGACTCAATTGTCGCAGCTTTGTAACATCATTTCTAACAAGTGCCAAGATCAAATCAGCGTTGTCAGCAAAGAAAAACATGCGATTGCACCGATATTCTGTGATGGCATGAAATAAAATAGTAAAATAACTTGGTTGTTTGGGGTCCATTTTGCCACTCTGAAAGCAACTAAATTGCATTGAAAAGTCATCACTAATGGATGCAATCAAAGCACGAATGTCATATTCTTCAAAATAAAAAACGACCAATTGCTCCTCGATATTTAAATAAAACGCATCGATTAATAATTCTTCTAAAAAACTTATCATTTGTCTTTCATCATTGGAGTTTTCCATTTTGAAAGCCAAAAAACGATAGGGTCGATTTGAAAAAGGGTATGGCCCTTTGTCTTCTAAAAATGCCTTCATTTTTTTTTGTTTGCTTGTTAACAAATCGTGTTTCATAATATCACCTTTTTCATTATAGCATGATTTAAATAGATAAAAAAGGAGTAATTCGTTTTTCTAAAATATATTTACTTTGTTTGATTATCTTTTATTATCTTGGTATAATAATATTAACATGATGAGAGGGTAGTATGAATTTAACAGGAACAACCACACTAGAATCGAAAAGACTGCGATTAAGAAGAATTGCTTTGGCTGATGCGAACGCAATGTTTCATAATTGGGCGAATGATGATGAAGTAACGCGTTACCTCACTTGGAACTCTCATGCATCGCTTGATGTGACGCAAGAAGTCATTCGCTTTTGGATTGAACAATATGCTTCAAAATCGTTTTTTCATTGGACCATTGTCTATTGTCCAACACACGAAATCATTGGCACCATCTCATTGTTTGCTGTTGATGTGCTTACCAAATCTGGAGAAGTTGGTTATTGTATCGGTAAAAAATATTGGAACAATGGCATTATGACAGAAGCCTTACATTGTGTTCTCGAATTTGCCTTTCAAACAGTTGGCTTTGAAGAAATTTGTGCAAAACATCACATGAACAATTTGGCTTCAGGACGTGTCATGCAAAAAAACCACATGACAAAACAAGATGATATCACTCATTTGTGGAAAAAAGAAAATAAAAATGTGCTTTTATCAGTATACAAAATTAGAAAAGAGGATTTTATATGAAAATGGTGTCATGGAACGTGAATGGCTTAAGAGCTGCTATGAACAAAGGGTTTGCGGATTTCTTTTTAGAGACGAATGCTGACTTTTTTGCCATTCAAGAAACAAAAATGCAAGAAGATCAAAAAAATTTTTCTTTTCCTGGTTATTATGAATATTGGCATTCTGCACAAAAAAAAGGATATTCCGGAACACTCGTTTATACAAAACATCTTCCCATTAATGTATCCTATGGCATAAATGATAACCACAACGATGAAGGTAGAGTCATCACTTTAGAATATGATCGTTTCTATTTTGTAACTGTTTATGTTCCCAATTCGCAAAACGAATTGGCTCGCCTAGACTATCGCATGGAATTTGAAGATGCCTTTCGGCATTATTTAAACAATTTAGACAAACAAAAACCAGTGATTGTTTGTGGTGATTTGAATGTTGCTCACAAAGAAATCGATTTGAAAAACCCAAAAGCCAATGAACGCAATGCTGGGTTTTCTATAGAAGAACGCACGAAATTTCAAGCATTGCTAGATAGTGGCTTTACGGATAGTTTTCGTTTTTTCTACCCCGAGCAAATCAAATATTCTTGGTGGAGTTATATGTTTAACGCAAGAGCAAATAACGCTGGATGGCGCATTGATTATTTTTTGGTATCCCAAAGACTAAAAGACAAACTTCATGATAGTATGATATATGATCAAGTAATGGGGAGTGATCATTGTCCTGTCGCGATTACGATATTTTAAAAGGCCGTTTGCACGGCCTTTTTTATATTGTTATGACTGCGTTATATAACGCTTGATAATATCCATTGCTTTTCACAAGCTGAGCATGTGTTCCTCTCTCCATAATTCCATTTTTGCCAAGGACAATAATTTCATCCGCATTTTGGATTGTAGAAAGACGATGGGCTATCATAATTGTTGTTTTGCCTTTTGCAAGTTCTTCAAACGATTGTTGAATTAAGTTTTCCGTCAAATTATCGAGTGACGATGTTGCTTCATCCAATATTAAAATTTTAGGGTTTTTCAAAAACAAACGAGCAATGGAAATACGTTGTTGCTGTCCACCAGACAGTTTAACTCCTCGTTCTCCTGTCATGCTTTCATACCCGTTTTCTAATGTCATAATAAAATCATGAATTTGTGCACGCTTTGCAGCTTCTACAACTTCTTCAAATGTAGCGCTTGGGCGTCCATATAAAATGTTTTCTTTAATGCTTCCCCAAAAAATAAATACATCTTGTTGAATAATACCAATTGCGTTTCGCAAATCATACATATCATAATCTTTGATGTTTACATCATCAATTAAAATTTCACCTGATTGCACATCATAAAAACGAGGAACCAGTTTAGAAATCGTCGTCTTTCCTACCCCTGTTTCGCCAACAATGGCAACTTTTTTGCCTGATGGAATGTGTAAACTAAAGTTATTTAATACATGTTCGTGTTCATCATCGTTGTAACTAAATTGAACGTTTCGAAATTGAATATCACCACGAAAATCATCTTTTTTGATGGCATCACTTTTAGAAGTAATTCTTGGAGCAACATCCATAATGTTAAAGAATTTTTCAATTCCAGAAAATCCTTGTTGAATTTGTTCCATGGAATTTGTTAATCTTTGAATCGGTCTAATTAAAAAGTTAACATACAAAAAATACGTCGTTAAATCAATGTAATCAATTCTATTTTTATAAACGAAATATCCACCAATGATTAACAAAGCTAGGTTAGCAAGATTGGCAAAGAAGTCATTTCCCGAACCATATAATCCAATTTCACGAAATATGTTGGCTCTGGCTTTGCGGTACTGCGAATTTACTTTTTCAAACTTCTTTTGTTCGTATTGTTCGTTGCTATAAGCCTTGGTCAAGCGGATTCCGCTAATGCTACTTTCGATTTCGGAATTCAATTCCCCTTGTACGGTTCGCGAAACTCGAAATGAGTTTACCATCTTTCGTCTTCGAGAAATAGAATACATCACCAACATCAATAAAAACACAAACACAATTAGTGTTAAAATTGGTTCAATAAACATTAAAATAATAAAACTACCAATAAGCATCAAAGAAGAAATAAACAAATCCTCAGGAGCGTGATGACTCATTTCTGACACATCATGAAGATGTGTTGTTAAATTTGTCATTAATTCTCCTGTTTTTTTATTATCGAAAAATTGATAATCCAATACTTGTAATTTGTGAAACAAATCACTACGCATATCGGTTTCAATCTTGATTCCCATAACATGGCCATAATAACCAATAATATAAGATAGAATAAATCTAATGCCATAAAAAATGAGTAACCCTGCACCTATCAATAACATCGTTTGGATTTGGGCATTGGGAATTAGCACCTTTAGAATTCGATTCGTAGCCACAGGGAACAACAAATCAATTCCTGATACTGCAAGGGCACAAAATAAATCTAGAATAAGCAATCCCAAATGGGGACGATAGTATTTAATAAATCTTTTAACCATTTCTACCTCTCTTGTTTTAAGGCCACAATCGGGTCTTTTCTTGAAGCAACAACTGCTGGAATCAAACCTGATACGAAGGATAACAAAACGCTTCCTGCAATCATTAATACGATATATTTTGTTTGAAATTCTGCAACAATCACTTGTGATATGCCGGAAAACGATACCGTGTATTCTTGAATCATCGTTTTCACAAAATCATTCACTGGCTTTACCAATACCATTGCGCCAATAACACCTAATATGCCGGAAAATAATCCAATCGTGATTGTTTCAAAGTTAAACAATGTGGCAATGTCCCATTTTCTTGCCCCAACACTTCTTAAAATGCCAATATCTTTGATGCGTTCAAAGATTGATACATACGTAATAATACCAATCATAATGGCAGAAACCACCAGTGATATGGAAGAAAAAATAATCAACACCGTGCTAAACACTTTCACAAGGTTTGCAAACTCTGTTGTTACATTATTCATATAATCATAATAACTAATGTTAACTTGCGATTCTTCATCCTCATAGTTTGAAACAAACGCATTAATCGCTAACCTATCAGCAAAAGTAGGGGTGTAAACATAAATACGATTGGTGTTAACAAGCGCACTGATATTCAAATATGTTTGTTTCAACTGATATTCTTTGGATGTTGTAGAAGAATAAGAAACAACATCTTCATAGGGACTACCTGTAAATACATTTTTGGCTAAGCCTGCAGCCAATTGATCGAGATAAATGGCGGATTGTCGGGCGTTTTCTAATACAGTTTGTGTTAGTTTGGGTGTATAAAGCAATCCGCTATCATACAAAACAGTATTCGCTTGTTTTTTCACGCGCATGATCCCGGTAATTTTTAAAGTGAACTGCGCATTATCATAAAGCGATTGATAGTGACTCGATCCTTTTGTATAATAAATTCCTTCTTGTTTCACATATAAATCATCATTAAAAACAAGTTTGAATTGTTTGCTTAACAATTGATCAAATGTTAAGTGTTCCAAATTCTCAAAATCAATCCCCAAATAATATAACGTTAACGCATCTAGGGCGTTGTATTTGTCTATAATAATGGCGACTTCATCAGCTTGATCAGGGAGCGTTCCTTTTAAGACGTCATATTGCTCATTCACAAAATCAACATCTTTACTCATTTCATTAAATTGACTTTGACTTAGTTTTCGATATCCTGATGCTGTTTGCGATAAAACATTCATAGTGATGCTTTGATTATAATCAATTACTGTATATAAATGGTTCGGTAATGTGTCCATATAATTTAAAAAATCATCATCCATGACATTATAATAATCATATTTATATTCGCCTTGGCGAATAAAAACAGTTTCGCCAATAGGAAATTCTTCTCTTTCTTGAACTTCGTTTCCTTCTTGATCAATTTTCTTAGATTGACTTGAAATCGTAATCGGATAATTACTTAAAGCCGATTTTTGAACTTGTTCAATGTAGGAATTGACGCCGGTTGATATTGATAACACAAGTCCGATGCCAATGATTCCAATGCTTCCAGCAATCATAGACAACATGGTTCGAATTTTCGTTCGAAACATGTTTTTAAAACTCAAGCGCAGCGTATCAAAAAAACGCATTTTTGATTGCTTAATAGATTCTTTGTTTTCAACAACTACTATCGACTGCGGATTGGAATCATGTTGTAATTTTCCATCCAATAGTTCTATGACTCTCGTTGCATATTGTTTTGCTAAGGCAACGTTGTGTGTTACTAGTATGACCAATCGTTCTTTGGATATTGATTTTAAAATATCCATAATTTGCGATGCTGTTTGTGAATCAAGCGCTCCAGTTGGCTCATCTGCTAATACAATTTCTGGTTCATTGACAATGGCTCTAGCAATGGCAACGCGTTGCATTTGTCCTCCAGAAAGTTGATTTGGCATGTTTTTGCATTCTTTTTCTAACCCAACCGCTTGTAATGCTTTCTTTACCAATTCTTTTCGCTTTGCTTTAGGCATAGAAATAAGTGATAACGCCAATTCAACATTTTCAAAGACGTTTAAATGAGGAAGCAAATAATAGGTTTGAAAAACAAATCCTACTTTTTGATTACGATAGGCATCCCAATTGCGACTTTTATACCGTAATACATCAACTCCATCAACAAAAAAGGTTCCTTCTGATGGTTTGTCGAGTCCACCAATGATATTAAGTAACGTGGTTTTGCCACAACCTGACGGCCCAATCACACAGACTAATTCGCTTTTTTGAAATTGTAAATTAATATCACTTAGCGCTTGTACTTTATATTTGCCTACTTGATATTGTTTATTTATATGTTTCAGAACAAGCATTTGTTCCTCCTTTCAAAAAATCCCTAAACAGGGATTTCTTCACGAAAAACGAAACGTTTTATTTTTTTTGGTAACTCAATGCGGGCAATAATAATAATTCGTTTGCATGTTGTACACTCTAATTTACAGTCAACACCAACGCGAATCATCTTCCAGTTATTTCCGCCGCAAGGATGTGTTTTTTTAAATTCATAGATATCGCCATTATGAAATGTGTTCTGATTTGTCATCATCAATCACCAAATGCTCTGTTGCAAATTTTATATTATTTTCTGTAAAAATTTCTTTAATCAAACGATTCATTTCTCTTTCAACGGCATAATGGGTTTCTGGTTCTGTTTTTACTGTGACCCGAATCGCAAACCCTTTGCGAGAAACTTTTGTAACGCCAATGATGTTTGGTCCTTCCAAAATTTGAGGAAAAGTGTCTTTCAAATATATCAACTTTTCTTGTAATACATTAAAGATTGCCTCGATGCTTTCTTTTGCATCAACTTCAACATCAACTATTCCAGTGGATGGATTTTTAGAAAAATTAATCACATCTTTAATGTCTCCATTAAAAAATATTTTTACTTCACCTTTCCAATTCACAACTCGTGTTGACTTTAAACCAAGGTCTGTAACTCTACCCTTAAATCCATTAATTTCAATCACATCATCAACATCGTAATAATTTTCAAATACAATGGCAACCCCAGCAATAAAATCTTTAATTAAGCTTTGCGCTCCAAAGCCAATGGCCAGTCCCAAAATCCCTGCCCCTGCAAGAATTGGCATGACATTAAGTCCCCAAACATCGAGAATGACAATCAGAATAATAATGCTTGCAGTATAGCGGAAAATGCTTTGAACCATTTTCGCAAGCGTCACAGCGCGACGACGTTTTTCTTTTTGCTTTCTAACAAAGCGACCAACAATCAAACCAATCACAATAAAAACAATCATGGTTGCAACAATCAAAATCGCTGTTGTAATGACGCTTGTTGCTTCTTCAATTAAAAATGTTTTAATGGCTTCCATGATTTACCTCACTTGTTTTGAATGATTTCAAGCGCCAATCCACGATACTCTTTACTAGCTCTGGAATGATATGCTGATTTGATCACACTCTTTCCTAACATAGGTGCTTCTTGTAAATGGCTAGAACGAGTAATGATGGTTTGAAATGTTTTTGTTGGAAATAAATTTTGTACTTGATCTACTATCTTATAGCCAAACACATTACGATTGTCTAATTTGGTAAGCAATACGCCTTCAATGGTTAATGTTTGGTTGAGTTTGTTTTTTTGTGTTTGAATTTGATTGATTTTATTCACCATTTGCGTTAAAGCATCATAGGCATAATATTCACATTCAACAGGAATAATCACACTATCACTTGCTAGCAAGGCGTTATCAGTAATAAGCCCAAGCGAAGGTGGACAATCTAATAAAATAAAATCATAAACGTTTTTAATTTCTTGTAATTTGTTTTGTAATATTAACTCTTTGTTTTCTACATTAAATAAATCAGAATCAATATTGGTTAGTTTGTTGGAAGCTGGAATTAAATCAATGCCTATTTCTTGTGTTTGGTAAATGGCATCACGAAGATTGCTATTAGACAATAAAACATCATATAGCGTGATAGAACAATGTTCACGAGATAATCCAATCCCGATTGTTGCATTTGCTTGTTCATCTAAATCAATTAATAATATTTTTTGTTTCTCATGAGCAAGCGCAGCTCCTAAATTGATGGCCGTTGTTGTTTTACCAACGCCACCTTTTTGGTTGGCAATGGCAATGATTTTCCCCATAATGCACCTCTTTATAAATGATTCTTTTTTATTTGTGAATATCTTCTCGGATAAATAGGACTTGTTTCATGTGTTTTTAAAATTTCAATTATCGTTCTACTTCCCATTTCTTGTGACAATTCATATTTATGAATGTTTGCAACTTTTGCACGCAATTTCAGCATCGCGTTTTGAGAATCAGAAATTTCTTGCTCATAATTCCCTGACTTCATTGCACAAAACACTCCTTTTACTTTTGTAAATGGAATGCATAGCTCAAGCAAAACAGCCAAAGGTGCAACAGCTCTTGCAACTACCAAAGAAAAACGATTGCGATACTCTTCATTTAATTCTTCTATTCTTTTCGCAATTAATGTAACATTTTTTAAGTTCAGTTTTTCAATTACTTCACTTAAAAAATGAATCTTTTTTAATGTTGGTTCAACAATGGTAATCGGCAAAGAAGGATATAAGATAGCAAGGGGAATGGCAGGGAACCCTGCTCCACTGCCAACATCTAACAATTCTGTTTGTTTTTGAAAATCAATAAACAAAGACAAAGATAGACTATCTTCAAAGTGTTTGATATAAACTTCTTCTTTGTTTGTGATTGCGGTCAAATTATATTTTTCATTTTCTGAAACAAGAAACTCATAATACAAATAAAACAAATCAATCTGTTTTTTGCTTAAAGAAAATTGATTAAGCATGCTTCTTTGACTCTAACCAAACAAGCAAAATAGCAATATCGCTGGGATTCACTCCGCTAATGCGAGATGCTTGTGATATTGTTGCTGGTTTTACTTTCTTAAGCTTTTCTTTTGCTTCTTTTGCAATATTAGGAACTTTATCATAATCAAAATCCTCAGGGATTTTTCTTGTTTCCATTGTTTGCATTTTTTTTGCTTCTTTGTGTGCTTTTTCAATATATCCAGAATATTTAATTTCAATTAATACTTGCTCACACACTTCATTTGTAGCAACAATTGGTAATTTGCTAATGGCTCTTAGATCATCAAAATCATTGTCTGGACGTTTTAAAAATTCATATCCTGTTATTTTTTCATTAATGACATCGCGCTCTTTGCTTAGCAAATAAGCATTTACTTCTGGCTTTGGATTGATATATATTGTCTTTAAATCAACAAGCAACTGATTAATAATTGTTCTTTTTTCTAAAAACTTCGCATATCTTTCATTACTTACTAATCCAATTTCATGCCCGTATTTTAACAATCGATCCTCGGCATTGTCGTGACGCAAAAGCAAACGAAATTCTGCTCTTGAAGTCAGCAATCGATACGGATCTTTGACTCCTTTTGTAATCAAATCATCAATAAGAACACCAATGTAAGCTTCATCTCTTCTTAATACAAATGAAGGCATGTTATGTAGACTAAGATGGGCGTTGATTCCCGCCATTAATCCTTGGCAAGCTGCTTCTTCATACCCACTAGTTCCATTCACTTGACCAGCAAAAAATAAATTATTAATGGTTTTGGATTCTAGGTTGCGTTTTAATTGTGTGGGGTCAATTGCATCATATTCAATGGCATAAGCATATTTTGCTATAACTGCATGTTCTAATCCTGGAAGACTGCGTACCATTTGTTCTTGCACATCATAAGGAAGGCTTGTAGAAAAACCTTGTAAATAGATTTCATCAATAAACTGACTTTCGGGTTCTAAGAAAATCTGGTGTCTTTCTTTGTCCGCAAAGCGAATTGTTTTATCCTCAATCGATGGACAATATCTTGGCCCAACCCCTTCAATCAATCCAGAAAACAAACTAGAACGATGAATATTATCGTGAATAATTTGATGTGTCAATGGAGTGGTATAGGTTAGATAACATTTTTCTTGTTTTTCGAAAGGCAATATTTCGGTTGTTTCTTCACTAAAACGCCAAGGCTTATCGTCTCCTGGTTGAGGAATGGTCTTAGAAAAATCAATCGAATCTTTTTTAATGCGTGGAGGCGTTCCAGTTTTTAACCGAATCAATGTGAATCCATGATCACGAAGAGAAATAGACAACTTATTCGTAGTAGGTTCATTATCAGGGCCAGATTGCCAAAATTGATTACCAACCAAAATGCGCGATGACAAATATGTCCCACTAGCAATAATCACTGACTTTCCATAGATGGTTTCATTTTTATCGGTTTTTACCGCTTTGATTTCATTGTTTTCAACAACAATCTCTTCTACAAACGCTTCTTTTATCTCAAGATTGGGCGTTTGTTTGATGATTTCTTTCATCAAATTAGGGTATGTAACTTTATCAGATTGTGATCGCAAAGCTCTCACTGCCGGTCCCTTTGATCCATTTAACATTTTGATTTGCAATAGTGTCTTGTCCGTCGTTTTTGCCATTTGTCCGCCAAGAGCATCAATTTCACGAACAATGATGCCTTTGGCTGGGCCACCAATAGATGGATTGCAAGGCATGTTGGCAATACGATGAAACGATCCCATTATCATCAAAGTTTTATTATTTAATCTTGCGCTGGCTAATGCGGCTTCTACACCTGCATGACCTGCGCCTACAACAATTACATCATACATTTTTTTCACCATTCATATTTTAACATAATTTATCAATTTTGCACGATATTTTTACTGTTTCATCTTTTGTTTGCTGTGAATAATGATATAATAAATATCAGATTAAGGAGCTTAAGACATGAACAATTCGATTGCGAAACGCAAATATTTTCTAACAACTGGTGATTTTGACCAGTTTGATCATATCAAACCCTATGCTATTTTAAACTATTTTCAAGACATTGCTTCCCTACACTCATGGCAATTACAAGCAGGTTATCAGCACTTGTTAGAAAAAGGGAAGATTTGGGTTTTATTAAAAAACAAATTCATCGTTTATGAACAACCGCAATTTTTTGATGAAATCGAAGTTACTTCGTGGCCACTTGAAACAAACAAAATTTATTATCCTAGATGTTATGAAATGACCAACCAAAACAAGAAAATGATTGCGAAAGGGATGTCGCAATGGGCAATTATTAATCTCGACCAAAACCAAATTGCACGAGATACTTGGGATTTAGGCATATCTACAAAAAAAGAAGCTTTGTTTTCTTTTACAAAAAAAAAATTGGTTCCAAACCCATTCATTTTTGCAGGAAAATTTATTGTTCGTTTTTCACATTTAGACCATTACAATCATATGAACAACGCAGTGTATGCAAATATCATTTCTGATGCTCTGCTTGCTTGCAATATTACGACAATCAACAACATGGAAATTCACTATCAAAAGCAAGCAAAATGGAATGATGAAATTTTTGTATCTTATCAATTAACTGATGATGCTATTTATGTGGTTGGAAAAAATGCCAGCGAGGCTGTCTTTTTTACTGCACGAATGAATGCAAGCCATTTTCAATAATGTGCTAGAGTAAATAGACTTAATGTGCTATAATAAACGTATTATGGAGGATAAAATGAAAAAATTATTGCGTTTCTCGTTACTTTTATTCATCTTTGTGGCTTTGTTTGTCACAAATGTATCTGCTGCTGCCGCCGATATTACCATGGTTGTTACCAATCCTGGAGCAAACGCCAGCACAGAAATGAATGTATCTTGGCATACTACTTTTAGTCCGACCACGATTCAATACACCAAAGCTACCGATGCTTCATTTGCTACACCAACAACAAAACTTGGTGTTTGTAATGCAGTTCCTTTTGATGGTAAAACGACAACACAACAATGTCGCGCATCACTTACAAACTTAGAACCTGGAACAGAATACATATATCGTATTCAGTCGACCGCTTATAGTGATGTTTATCGTTTTAAAACTGCATCGCAAAATACATTTAGTTTTATGCACATTACCGATATTCACTCTTACTTATCGATTCCAACCAGAGTTTCTACAGCCAACACTGTTTTAAACAAAGCATCAACACTAGGTGAAAATATGGCATTTACACTGATTAGTGGTGATGCAACTGCCTATGGTACCGTTTATGAACAATGGCAAGAGCTGTATAAGATGGATACGGTAAAAACAATGCCGTATGTCATAACTCCTGGCAATCATGATTATTATAACAATTCAGCGCAAGTGACCAATATTACTTATTTTAATTCTATTTCCAATTATCCTGCCAATGGGGCACCATCACACATTGGTCAAACTTACTTTTTCAAATACAACAACGCTTTATTCTTATCGATTGATTCTGAAGCTGCTGCAGCGTCATCCTCATCAGTCACCGCACAGCAAAACTGGATACGTGATACCATTAAAAATAATCCTGCAGAATTTATTATTGTGTTTTCTCATCGACCATTCTATACTGGAGATGGACTGAATGCCAGTCAAGCACAAACAATGCGTACCAATTTTCAAAGCATTTTTGATGAATATGGTGTTGATTTGGTTTTATCGGGTCATAATCATGTGTATGCCCGCAGTTTTCCAATTTTAAATGGAGCAAAAACTTCTACTCCAGCTCAAGGAACTGTATATGTTACAGGAACCCAAATCGGGGATCGCTATGTTACTGCACCAGGAACGCCAATGCCAGAAGTTGATTTTGCACAAGCAGGCAAACTCGATGCTTGTTCGGTTATTACTGTTTCGGATCAATCTTTTACTGTAAAATTAGTCAATTCAAATGGTGACACGTTATCAACTGCTACTTTTTATTCAAAAGCAAATTTAGATGCCAACGAGTTTAAAAACTCCATTCAAGTAACAAGCAATGAAACTGATTTTTCCAAAGCTTCTGTTACCTTTGCCAACACCAATGTTGGTAGAATCAATAAAATTGAAATCATTGGAGAAGCAGAACAATTATTAAATTCTCTTCTTTATCCAGTGAACAAAACGTCTCTTGAACTAACAAACCTTCCTGTTGATGCCATTGATTATGATTTAACGATTAAAGTGACCATGCGTGATGGCGTTGTTGTCTCCTCGCCATTTACCCTAATCAACGAGCAAAAAGCATTTGGAACCATTTCCAACGTTCGTATTGAACAAAACAGCGAAGATGTTTTTGGTGTTTTTTGGGATAGCGAATTGGTAGAAGGAAAAATTAGTGAATTTGAACTTTATATTGATGGCGAGTTGTTTGAAACGGCAAATGTAGAGGCAACTTCAATATTAATGCCTTTGGTAACTCCTTATGTCGCTCACGAACTGGAATTAAAAGCAATTCGTCCTGATGATACCGTTGCTTTTTCTCAAGTTCTCACGTTTGGAGAAGATGCTGATCCAGTATTATTAGCTTATGATTATGCTTCAAAAACAATCAAGGTGGGAGATAAATATAAACCAACATTTGTGATGGTATCGGCAGAAGAATATGCTCTTGAATATCATTCAAGCAATCCTTTGGTTGCTACTGTTGCTGCTGATGGTGAGATTACTGCTGTTGGTGTTGGCACCACAACCATTACTATGAATGTTGTTCAGTGGTGGGATGTTACTTCTTCGATGGAAATTACCGTAGAAGCCGTTCCTGAGCCCGAACCAGAGCCCGAACCTGAACCAGAGCCGGAACCTGAACCCGAACCAGAGAAAAAAGGCTGTTTCTTGGGCACCAATGTTTTTTGGACCATCAGTCTTCTTGGTTTGATTCTTGTGATTAGAAAACGAAAATCATAAAAACGAAAAGTCGGACAAATTGTCCGACTTTTTTTGATAACATATTACCAAATACTTAACACGCCGTAATATCCTTCTAAAAAAGCATCACGCCATTGTGGGTTGGTGGCAATCATAATTGCAATTAAGATGGAAAACGCGACATTAATAATCACGGATATGATTGCGCCTTTGCCACAAGATTTGGCACGTTTGGGAAACTCTGTGCTCCATACTAAATATAATATTAATCCTATGAGAGGAAACATAAAACCTAAAACCGCGTATCCTAAACTTGGTTCATCCATTTGATTGGTTTGAGTTTTATTGATTGAACCATATTTTTGTCTTGAACCACATTGGGGGCAATATGCGGCTTGTTCATCTAGTTCTGTTCCACAGTTACTACAATATTTCATTGGTTCTCCTTTGCTTAGGCATTTGGATCGAGGACGGTGATATCAATGGTTCCGACAACATTTTCAAAAGATGTGGCTGTGATTGTTGCGGTTTCATATTTGACGCTTCCTGTTGGAACACCAATCAATCCATTTGCATTTACGGTTAACACCGTATTATCGCTTGAAGTATAAGTCACAATTGGGCAGGCATTTGCAGGTAAAATGGTTGGAACCAATTGTAACGTTGCGTCAACAGCAATCGTCGTTTTATTGCCAACAGTTGCTAATGTAATGCTTGTTGTTGGTACATATTTTACATAAACAATTTTCTTTACACTCATGATAGGGTCAATATTTGAAGTTGCTACAACAATGATTTTTGCGCCTCCAGCTGTGTGTTCTGCTTTTGTTTGCGCTCCAGCAATTCCTGTTAATAACCCTGTTGGAGAAATGCTTGCAGCGGAAGCTTTGCTTTGCGTGCTATCTTCAATGGACCAAGTAACTTCGTTTGATAAGTGGTCGGGAAGTACGCTTGCTGAAAGCTGAATAGAAGATCCAACTTGCACTTGATTGGGGCCGGTAATGCTCATAGAGCTAATCGGTTCGTTCACAACATGCAGGATAATTTTTGTTGTTTTAATTCCATCAATTGTTGCTGTTACGGTTACTTCTCCCGCTTTTAGTCCTGTTGCCGTATTTTCATCTAAACTAATGATTCCTTCTTCTGATAAAGAAAAAAGAACGGTAGAATCTTCTTTATATTCTCCATAAATTAAATTTAAGACATGACTTTCCCCAACTTGAATCGTCATTTCATGATTGACAAAACGGAACACATCAATATTTGTTGTTTTGCAACCAACCAAAAACGCGCCCAAGATAATAATAAATAACATATTAAGTTTTTTCACTGGCATTTTCTCCTCTTCAATATCTATAAACTATTGATATTATATCACACATCGTTTTGCTTGTTAAGTGTTGTTTTGGCTTTTTTCTGTTTCATACGAAAAATAAGCAAACAAACAAGCAACCCAAACACAGCACCTACATTGTCGATTGCAACATCAATTATCGAGCCTGATCTTCCAGAAACAAACAATTGTATCAGTTCATCAATCATGGCAATCAAGACACAACTCAAAAGTCCTCTTTCTAATGTCTTTTTTATAGGAAAGCGTAAACTATAATTTTGTGCAAACAACAACATTAAAATAAAAAATTCAAACATGTGTGCACCTTTTCTCACGAAAATAGCAAGTTCTTCGCTAGATAATACTAACCCAAACAAGTTTAAAACACCAGCAATGAAATTGCTAACCCAACCGCTTGCTTCTTGAGACTGTGCCCCTGTTTGCATAGAATTGATAAAGATAAAAGCAATCCACAGTCCTAATAAAATACCCCATACTGTTTTTTTCATAATGGTTCCTCAAAGTATTTTAACACAATGATAAAACTTTGGTCAATGAATAGTAATTTAATCTGCTTATGATATAATAATAACGGTGATTAATATGAAAAAAATACTGATTGTTCTCATTTTGCTTTTCTTAATTGGTTGTAAAAGCGCAAACAAACTAACATTTGATAAACAATTCTTACAGGATTTATCTTTCAATGTTGCTTTTGTTCCAACCAAAGTTGAAATCACACAAAATGAATTTCTTTTTGAACCAATTTGGCAATATGAAAATAAAACACTTATCATTGAACCAGGTGAGTTGCTTTGTTTGATTGCTGGTGTTTATCACATAAGCATTTCTAATGATGACGATGAGATAACATATGAACTAGAAGTCACAGGAATGAAAACAAATATTCCCACCCTAAATAAAGAATCCTTATTTTTTGATGTTGATTGTTATTATGTACTTTGCACCAAAGCAAGTTGCCCTGCTTGTGAATGGGTCATGGTTTCTTCTTATCAATATTATGATTTGTCTACTTCTATTTCTATGAATCATTTACCCCCAATATATCTTTTAGACTATGAAGGAAATGAAAACTTGTTTGGGCCCAATGTGCAAGTCTTGGGCGTCAAAACAATTGACAACTTGCAGATTCCTTCTTTCCCTTCGCTTCTCGTGTTTGAAAATGGTGAAATCGTTGGTTACTACCATGGAACCACGCAAGTAAATGATTTTTTCTCAAGTCTTCTTGCATAAAAAAACTCCTGTTAAATCAGGAGTTTTTTGCAAGAAATGTATAAGCATCTTCAAGCATTTCTGGTGTTGATGCATGTGCTGTATCATATTCTCGATAAACAACCGCATTGCTTGTTAATTTTTCTTTCAGTTCTTTCGCATAGATCAAAGGAACGGTTTCATCCTTTAGCCCAACACCCATAAAGATGTTTTTTGTTGCCAACCGCTCATGATTGAGGAGCGGGTCATATTTTTCATATTCACAAATTCTTTGTTGAAACAAAGCATCTGATTCCCAATGATACTTTTCTTTTTTCCAAGCATAAAATTCAACAAACGAAGGCGAACCTACCAAAGTAACTATTGTCTTTAGTTCATCACATATGGTTGCAAGATAAAAAGCAACTGCTGCACCCATTGAAACGCCAAAAGCATAAATGGGGCCTTTTTTTATAAGGGGATTATGAATGAGATGTTCTAAATATAATTTTTTCGCATCATCGGCGTTGGTGATAATGATATCCATCATTGCTTTTTGTTTGTTGGCGCTATCTAAATTCAAAAATTCAGGTGTCGCCCTATCACCATGAAGTGGTGCATCAAAAGCAACCACATGAAACCCAAGACTGGCTAACACTTCGCCTCGCCCCATTATTCCACTATTTCGATTCCCTGTAAACCCATGAAAAAAGAATAATAAGGGATGAATTTGATTATCGGTATAAAACGAGTAATGCAACTGATGGTATTCGCGTTCTTGTATGGTAATTTCGCTTGTTCTGTTATTCATAACAGGTCCCTAGTTGATCATCAAGTGCTTGAATCACAGCTTCGGCTCCTTGTGCAATGTATTTCGCAACCTTAACATTGCTCGTGTTGGTAGAAATGGAAATTAACGATGATGTTGACGCAATATATAACTCTTCCCAAGACATAACGCCATCAACAAAATATTTGCCGTTGGTTCCCTGTCCATCGCTTCCTTCATATTCACGATATATGTATGTGCTCTCATTTGGCTTTTCACTTTTTGTATACAACAAAACAGCATAAATAGGGCGTTTGTCTTTGCATGCTTCAACGCTCTTCAATATTTGTGCGTAGTTTATGACATAGGGTGCAGATTGATCACAATCGGCGCATTCAACACGATGAAAATATACATAATATTTGTCGAGCTTTTGCATAAATATATCTTGCTTCTTAATGTTAGAAACTCCTTGCAATTCACCAGGAACGCTTCCACAACCAGCTAACATAAATAAAGACAATATTAGAATAAATAAACAGAATTTTTTCATGTTGTTCTCCTCACACCTTGATTGAATAACCAGTCAAATGCTGGTTGACATTTTTAATAATCATCATTTGGTCGTATTGTTCATCACGCTTGAATCCTGCTTTCAACATAACTTTTCCTGATGCAATATTTGCATCAATGTGCGTTCCTATTATAATTTGCTTTTTCTGTTCGTGAATCAAATAATGAACAAACAATTGCAATGCTTCAACCATGAGTCCTTGATGCCAATAAGGTTCGCCAAGTCCATAAACGACTTGCGCTGTTGTGTTGGTTAGGTCATATCTTGAAACTCCAATAAAACCTATGACTTTATCTGTGTTGCTTTGTGTAATGGCCAAACGAAAGATTTCGTTGCGTATGTATTCTTGTTCGCACTCTTTTAAATATCTTTCTGCCGCTTGGCAATCAGCAAGTCGATTAATACCTAATGTTTTTACAACGTTTTCGTTGCCCAACACTGAAAACAAGTTTTCACAATCTGTTTTCACAAACGGTCTAATTGTTAAATGATTGTTGGTAATGCGTAAATTACGAATTGTTTTCTTCATAATAAAACCAAGTCTCTTTCCATTTCTGATAACCAATTCGCATTGTGCGAATGTGGTTGCGATATAAATAAAAAATGCCTTGCTCTTTTTTCGCCAACCTAATTAAAAATACAAACGAAAATCCCAAAAACAAAAAACCAAGAAAATAAGCGAGAATAAGGCTATTATTGTGAAATACATCTTTAAAAATGATGCCTTGCTGTGTTAGTTGACCAAACAATAAAAAACTAGCTCCAACCAAAAAACAACAAACAAGTGGAAGAATTAAACGAAAAATGCGATAATGCTTCCTATTTTTATGAAACATAGATTGCAAATATATTTTACTAACTTCTCCTAAGTGATATTTTAATATTGGCTGCTTTGAAAAAAGATCGTGATAAGAACATACTTTAGCCAACCAATATTGACGTGTAAAGGTTTCTTGATTCTTCGTTATATTACAACCATGATAAGTTATGATATTTGTGCTGTTGCAAAACGCACAAATATTCGTTATCGTTTGTGCTTTTGCACAAGAAAGACAAATGCTTTTCTTTTTCATACTCTATAAATTATACCTCAAAGATGTCATGATATCAACAAAAAACACGAGTTTTATCACTCGTGTTTTCCTTATGTTATTTTACAGCCTTGCCAACAGAACCAAAGACTGTCATCTTTTCTCTTACAGCAGCAGCAATACCTTTTGCTGCAGGACCTAAAATTTTGCGTGGATCATATACTTTCTCATCGCTTGCTAATAATTTGCGAAGTTCACGAGCAAACGCCATTTGGCATTCTGTGTTTACATTAATTTTGCAAGTTCCACAAGCAATTGCGCGTTTGATTTTTTCATCAGGAATCCCGGTCCCACCATGTAACACAAGTGGTTTTTTTGTAGCAAGTTTAATTTCTTCCATTTCTTTAAAACCAAGTACTGGTTCGCCTTTGTATGGACCATGAACGCTACCTAACGCTGGAGCCAAAGCATCTAAATCCGCTTCTTTTACCAAACGAACACATTCATTCACGTCAGCATAAATGACACCAGCGGCAACAACGTTGTCTTCTTGGCCGCCAACTGTGCCTAATTCCGCTTCAACTGATACATTACGAGCATGAGCATATTCTACCACTTCTTTGGTTAAGCTAATGTTTTCTTCAAGTGGATGATGGGAAGCATCAATCATAACTGAAGTAAAGCCCGCATCAATTGCTCGTTTACAATTGTCAAAATCTGAACCATGATCCAAATGAATGGCAACATCAACTGTAATCTTTAAATCTTCCATTAATCCTTTTACCATTCCAACTACTGTGCGATATCCACCCATATATTTAGCTGCTCCTTCAGAAACACCTAAAATGATTGGGGAATTTAATTCCTCAGAAACTTGTAAAATCGTTTTGGTCCATTCAAGATTATTAATGTTGAACTGGCCAACAGCGTATTTTTCATCTTTTGCTTTTAAAAGCATGTTCTTCATATTTACTAAAGCCATATGTTTGTCCTCCTTTATGTCTTTATTTTTCTAAAATAAAATATCCAAATCCAATAATGCCACATCCGATATGAGCACCAACGGCTGGCGTAACCATATGTAATTCAATGGTTTCTGCGTTTTTACATTCTGCTTGCAATCGTTTCACCAATTCTTTTGCATCTTGTTCACGCGCTGTGTGGAATACAAAAATCTTCACTTTCTTTGCATCTTTGATTTCATCCATAAACATTTCTAAGGCGCGTTCAACCGCTTTAGAATGAGTGCGTATTTTTTCTTTTGATACAATTTTACCTTCTTTGGTTAATTCAAGAACCGGTTTTACTTTCAATAAACTACCAACAAAACCAGCAGCCCCACTTAAGCGACCATTTTTCACCAAATAAGATAAATCATCTACAACAAAATAAGCATGACTATTGGCAATCAAATAGTGGCAATAGTCGAGAATCTCAGCAACAGTTTTTCCCTCAGCTGCCATTTTTTTTGCTGTAACAGCAAGAAATCCTTGCATATAAGCTGCCATTTTAGAATCAATCACATGAATGTTAATTTTATCTGCATATTCTTCAATTAACGTTTCTACCATTTGCCCGATTGAGCTCAATTGATATGAAATAGATACCATAATAACATCTGTATAATTTTCTTCAACTAATTTATCTAACAATTCCATCGCTTCACCAACAGTTGGTGCCGAGGTAGAGGGAATCATGGAGCTTGTTTGCAGTTTTTTATAAAACTCATTCGCCTTGATATCAACGCCATCGATGAAATGATCTTCGCCAAAATTGATAATCGATCGCAATACAGGAATTTTCGGGTTATATCCTAAGTAATCTAATCCAGCATTGACATCGGATATGACAGCAATTTTTTGCATATATAATCTCCTTTTCTTTCGCTATTG
>CAZYFI010000006.1:0-44057 GCA_964646985.1 uncultured Bacteroidales bacterium | reverse complement strand
GGTTATGATGGGAATAAAATAGGTTTTACCTAAATTTTTCCCCATATTGTTCTCCTAATACCTACAAGTTACCAATGTCAATTTTAAATTAGAATTTTCTATCTTCATTTTATTTCTTTTTTGTTAGAACAATTTTGTTATTGTGAAACTCTTTTTGTCTTTAATTGTTTTTTTATTTTGTCCGCAGCCAATTTCCCAGTTAATATCGAAATAGGAACTCCTGATGGGCTATATGACCATTGCCCTGCTTGAAAAATATGTTCCATTGGAGTACGAATAGAGTTGGCTATTTTTTTCATTCTCGTTTCTGATGGTAATCTTTTTCCAGTAAAAGCCCAACCTGTAATAGCTCCATCAGAATTTTTTGTTAGCCGCTCAATCGTCATTGGGCTTGAGCTGTGGAAAAACAATATTTTTTCTTGAAATTGGGGAAAAACAGTTTGATTTAAAACATCAATCATCATTTTGCTACAAAGCTGTTTGAATTCATCATACCAACCTTCATCACTAATCCTTTTTACAAGTTTGTAATCCATTAGGGTGCTGACAATGATACCTATTTTTCCCTTCGGTGCCAATGCTTCATCGCGTAGCGCTGGAATGGAAATTTCATAGGTCGTATTTTCAAAGTAGTTCTTGAGCCATTCTATCAATACTTCTTTGGATTGATTCAATGAATCATCCACTCGTTTTCTGTTGATTCCCTTATTAGTTGGGGTAAAAAAACAATGTGCCCCACTTTTGGGTTCAAAGTATTCTTTTCCTAAGTCAACGCCAATGAACAAAGAAAATATGGAATCACCACCACTGTGACTTATAACAAGTTCTTTTTGCTTTGCAAAAGAATTGGATAAATGATTGTCACTAAAATGTACCACTTCATACAAACTCTTGCTATCACAAGCCCAAATAAGCTTGTGATATTGATAATATGAATCTTGATCAGTAAATACTTGTCTTTCCTTCACATTGACTTTTATAACACGGTTATTGGTGATGATTTCTCCTTGATTTTGTAAAATCAAATCTTTTAATTTGTGTGGCAAAACACCAGTTCCACCAATTGGATAACTATAATCACTATATAGTCCAAAATAAGACAATGCGAAAAAAGTAGGTGTATTTTGAAAGAAGTGTTGTGTAATAATATCTATTAAGGATTCATCATTAGTGAACTTTCGCAAATAATTGTTGACAGGTTCCCCTAATTTTATCGCTTTTCCAATGTTTTTATGATATTGAAACAGCCAAGGGATCAAAGTTTTAAAAATATATTCTTTGTCTTGAAAAGAATCTAAGAACAAGGGGTTATCAATTCCGTATATAACTTCCATATATTTTGTAATTTTATAAATTTCTTGGATAATATTCTTAATATTGTTTTCTTCATGAGGGAAATGCTTAATCAATAGATTTTGATAATCTTCAATGTTCTCTTTTGATTTAAAGTGAACTATGTCTTCCCCAATTCTTAAAAATGCCGGGCTCTTCACAAAATCCATATGAATTCCCAATTGTTTTAACATGGGAAAAATGATACCTGAATTTTCAAATGATCTAATTCCACCATCAAAAACAAATCCTTGTTCAGCAAAAGAATTAACCAATCCTCCAATTTGATTACTTTGTTCAAGCAATAGAACTCTATATTGATATTTCGATAAATATGCTGCCGCAGTTAATCCTGCGATACCTGCTCCAACAATGATGACATCATAAGGTTTTCTTGTTTCCATCTCATTTCTCCAATCTAGATTTATTAGTAAGAATGTTTGCTTCAAACATTTTTATAAATATCTATCTTTATATTTTGCTCTTGCTTCTTTCGAATATTGTTCAACAAATTGACCTTTTGCATTCGTATAAGCATCTCGATTGTATTCGTATTTCCCCCATAATTCCAGTTTTAATGCTTCGTATTCTTTTGCAATGCTAGAAAATTCATTCAAGTAATCACGAAAATAAAGTTCATCATTATCTCCAAAATAGCGTAAATGTACATGGTATACCTTATCCGAAAAGCCATCTTCAGTATATCCTTTATTTAAGGATATACGATGATTGGTAATTCTCATGCAAATATAACCATTAATCTCTAATATCTCAGCCATTTCTATTAGTTCAACGTTATCTTTCACCTCTATTAGTATATCAATGATTGGTTTTGCCCAGATACCTTTGATGGCAGTACTTCCAATGTGGCTAATTCGAACATAATGTTCCTTGTTAATGATTTTATTCAAATGATTTTTGGCATCTTCAAAATCTTCTTGCCATTCTTTTTTATGTTTTGTTAAATAAATGGGGAAAAGATGCCATAATTCTTCAATTGTCATTTCACTTAGTTTCTTTTTCATGTTTTTTCTCTTCAAATTTGAGTGTAGCAACCATATTTTTATTTATTTTTGAGACAAATGACAGTTTCCACATGATATGTTCCAACAAACATATCAACTGCAGCTATCTTAGTTATTTCATAATTCTTTTCTAATTGCTTGATATCTCTTGCTAGAGTTTTGGCTTCGCAGGAAACATAAACAATTGTCCGAGGATTTAAAGATAAAACAGCATTCAAAAAACGATCTGTTGATCCACTTCTTGGCGGATCCATGATTAAAACATCGATCTTTCTTGAAGATCTTGTATATTGTTCAATAAAATCAGTTGCATCTTCATGAATAAACTGGATATTATTCAACTTGTTTTCTTTGCTATTGTCAATGGCATTGATAATCGATTGTTTGTTCGACTCTACTCCGATGACTTGCTTAACAAACGGTGATATTAAGATACCAATTGTACCAACGCCACAATAAGCATCTAACACGATATCTTGCTTTGTAAAATTAGCAAATTCAATGACTTTTAAGAATAAATTTCTTGCTTGTTCAGGATTTACTTGAAAAAAAGTTTTGGAAGAAATTTTAAAACGCATGCCAATCAGTTCTTCCCAAATAAAGCCTGGCCCGTATAAGACTCGTTCTTGATCTCCTAAAATAATGCTTGTTTGCCTTGAATTCACATTTTGTACAATTGAGGTAATTTCTGGAAATTTTGCTTTCAATCTTTTTACAAACTCATTTCTTCCAGGAAATATATCTGACTGAGTCACAATGACAACAAGCAATTCTTGTGTTTGAAAGGCTTCTTTCAATAAGACAAAGCGAATTAATCCTGATCTTTTGTCTTCATTGTAAGCGGGAATTTTCATTTGCATCATCAATTGTGCAATGTAACTAGCAATCGCATTTTGAATGTTTGTCTGAACCAAGCAAGTATTAATTGGCATCAGTCGATGGGATTCTTCTTCATAAAACCCATAAATTATCTTGCTATCTTTGTACCGGTACCCTACTTGCATTTTATTGCGATATTTGGTTTTTAAATTTGCTCCAATAAATTCATCAATTTTAATACTCATCTTATTGGCTTTGAACGCATTGATAATATAATTTTTCTTAAATTCCATTTGATTTTCATAATTCAAGTGAAGCAATTGGCATCCGCCACACTTTTGATATACTTCACATTTAGGATCTTGACGAATAGAGGAAGGTTTCGTAATTTTAATTACTTTGGCTTTTTGATAAACAAATTCATCATTAATTTCAATGATTGCTTCTTCTTTCGGAATCAAATTAGATACAGAATATACATTTTTTTTATATTCGATTACGCCCATTCCCACATCATCTAAAGCAAAGGCTTTAGTTGTTATCCGAAACGGTTTTGACATTTTTTTCTCCTTTTTCATGTTTTTGTAAATATATCACTGCAAAAACTCCACCAAAGAATAACAATATGCCCAATACCCAACTAAATACTTTTGAATCTAAAAAGGCAGTTTGATATTCTTGATAAACACTATAAATGATGGCAAAAGGCGATGCTGCAAGCAATCCTAAAATTGTATAATAGAAAGCTTGCGTCGCTTTTCGAAGCAATAGTTCTACTAATTTTGCTACCAACACCATTCCAATTATGACTCCAAGTCCAAAGGGAATAACCGGAATAGCTGTTTGAAAAATGAGTGAAAATTGAAAAGTCAATACAGCATCAAAAAAATTTCCTATCACATTCACCCAGATGATTTCATAATATCCTAAAGCCAGTAAAATCATCGATCCGCTCACACCCGGTACCACATTGGCGGTGGATGCTAACATCGTTAAAAAGAAAATAGTAAGGGCCATAGGAAAATTAAACTCATAATTGGTAACAGAATCGGTTCTTATAAAAGGTAGTGTAACCACAATTGCCATTCCAACAATCAACAAAACAATATCCAATACTCTGACTTTGCTCTTATTCGCATTTTGATAAGTTCTAGGAAGTGAACCAACAATCAAACCAACAAAGAATAAAGCAGTTGGAATTGGAGCGTTTGTCAGCAACCATACCAATATTTTTATGGAACCAACGACTCCAACTGCCATACCAATAAATAATGACCACATATCTTTCATTGTTTGAATTGGTTTTTGTAATAAATTGCTGAAGGCATTGACAAAACGTTCATAAATGTTCAAAACAACTGACATGCCACCAGCACTAAATCCTGGAATAACGATTGCGATTCCAATAAAAATTCCTCGAAAAAAATCCAATACTAACTTCTTCATAATTCACCTTAATCTAATGTTTATTATACACGAAACAAAACTATTTTTCTATAAAAAAAGGCTTTAATCGAAATTAAAGCCGATTGCATCTGTCACTGGAAGCGAAAAACAAAGGCTATGAGCCGGAGTTTTCACTCCGTGTTCTTCAACAATGCCTTTCATAATTGCTTGTTTTTGCGTTACAGGGCAAACAATCATAATAATATCTTTTTCAGGTTGAATCGTAATCCCAAAAAACTTTTTCACTTCACCCATGGCACTTCCTCTGGCATGAAGAATTGTGCCACCACGTGCGCCATTTTTTTTAGCTACTTCCATGATTGCTTCTGCAAATCCATGGTTACAAATGGTAATAATTAATTCTATATTATTCATTTTGCTCCCCCATTAATAATTTCATCGCATTTTTCCCAATACTATTGATTGGAATCGTAAATGCTACACCGGCACCGCGTTTATCTATTTCTAAATGTTGCTTCAATTTAGGAAGGATTTTTTCTATTTCATCATGCAAAGAAAATCCTAATATAAGCGTTTTTTCTGTTTTTCCCAGGCTCAAATAATCTAACAATTCACTATTTGCTGTTCCTTTTCCCAGTACTTCAACTTGATAGATAAGGTTACATTTTTCATAAATATCTATCACTTGATCACATAAGTGACGATCAATGATGGTTATGATTAATTTCATGATTTCCCTCGCTTACATCAATAATTTCTTCGCTTTCCATTTGTTCACGAAGATAACGTGTTTTTCTTTTATAAATTAATCCCAATACTTGAATGGTAACCAAAGGAGTCATCGCAACCAAGGCAACAAGACCAAATGCATCGGTAAGAGGATTACTTCCTGGAATCGAAGCAGATGCGCCTAATGCTAGAGGAACCAAAAAAGATGCTGTCATAGCTCCAGATGCTGCTCCTCCTGAATCAAAAGCAATTGCAGTAAAGCGATCAGAAACAAAGAATGTTAATACAAGCGCAATGATGTAGCCAGGAACAATAAAATAAAGTAAACTCCAACCAGTTAAAATTCTCAATCCGCCAAGTCCAACGGCCATGGCAATACCAATGGACAAAGTTGCCATAAGTGGCTTTCGCGAAATAGCCCCACTGGTCATTTCTTCAACTTGTTTGGTTAATACACCAACAGCAGGTTCTGCTGCCACAATAACAAAGCCCAAAATCATTCCAATCGGTATCAATAGCCAAGAATGCTTTAAGGTGGCGATCATCTCACCAATCTTGCTTCCCAAAGACAAAAGTCCATAATTGGCACCAGTCAAAAATAAAACGAGCCCAATAAATGTAAAAACAAATCCAATTAGAATTTTAATTAGTTCACGTTTTGAGGATTTTATGACTAATATTTGAAAAATGATAAAAAACAATAAAAACGGCATTAAAGCAACCCCTATCGATTGCGAGAAAGAACCTAAGTATGTCCAAAATGAATGCCCAGTTTCTTCTCCATGATAATTTGGACTATGAATCAGTCCCAATATTAATACAGCAATGATTGGCCCCAACGAACATAAACCCACCAAACCAAAACTTTCATCAGAAGCATTGGCATCACTTCTTGCATAAGCAACACCAAGACCGAGTGCCATGATAAAAGGAACTGTAATAGGACCAGTAGATGCACCACCAAAATCAAAGGCAATCGGGACAAATTCTTCTAATACCAAAAAAGTTAGAATAAAAACAATGGCGTAACTAATAATGAATAGTACTGCCAAACGAATTTGAAATACAATTCGTAATAAGGCAACAGCTAAGAAAAAACCTACGCCAATGGCAACCGCTATAATTAATGTAATCGTGGGAATGCTTTCAAATTGATCAGCCAACACCCACAAATCAGGTTCAGCAGCGGTTATCATAAACCCAATTAAAAAAGCAACCACAATCAATAAAGTCAAACTTTTCCTTTTTGTGATATAACGACCTATTCCTTCAGCAATTGGCATCATTGAAGAGGATGCTCCAATACTAAACAAAACAAGTCCAACTATTAGTAGTAATACACCAATAACAAAACTGATAATTAAGGACCATTGTAGTTGTAAAAGAAAGCTCATAACCAAAATGACAAAAGCAACTGGCAATATAGCTTGTAATGATTCTTTTAATTTTTCACGTAAAATTTTATTCAAAGGCTTCCTCCTAATGATCTAGAAAAGTTAGTACGTCGGAAATCAGTTTTTGATTGAATGTAGATTTAAGCATTAAATGCGAAACATGCTCATAGACGCGCCATTCACTTTTAGGGTGATTGCATTTGCTAGCAATAAATGTAATAGCTTTTTTCGGAACCAGTTGATCTACTTCTCCCCAAGCGATAAAGCAAGGATTCTGAATCGTTGTTAATTCTTCGTTTGCTCTTTTAATGAGATTGCGAAAATGCTTAAAGGCTCCAAAAAAATAGGAATGAAAATATTTCTCATACAAAAAACGCAAGCTTTCTTTGTCTTCTTCAAATGTATAATTTAAGATAATGCGATAACCTTTTTCTTTTTGCGTTTTTTTCTCGATGGCAGCTTTCTCAAGAAAGATAAAATTCTTCGCATAATGTTTTAACTTCGCATATGGCAATAAAATATTAAAATACTTATTTGCTGGTGCAAGTAAAACAAGTTTATTAAAAACATATCTCTGACTTAAATAAACACCCAGTGCTCCTCCCATGGAATATCCCATCACATCAACAACATCGTACTTTTTCAGCAATTTGGTAAAACATTGTTCTAGTAAAAGAAAAGTTTCTTCTTCATTAAACTTTTCATAAGACTCTTCCTTATGGTGACCAGGGTATACCAGTCGTTCAATGTGTTGATATCTTGTTTCTAAATCAGATAGGATGGCAGAAAAGTCATCTTGATCTGATAAGAAGCCGTGTAATAAAAGGATGGCTTTTTTCATAAATACACCTAAAATAATTGTTGAAACAAGAAAAATAATATGGCAATTACCAAACTAGGAAGCATATTGGCTAATTTCAATTTTTCTGTGCGGAAAAAGTTAAGGCCAATACAAGCAACAATGGCAAATCCGACCATTGAAAAAGCAGAGACCAAACCCAAAGGCAAAAAGTCACCAAATATAATCCCAAGTATTGTAATCAATCCTTGGTATAAAACAAGAGAAATGGCGGAAAAGAGCACACCAAACCCTAATGTAGAAGCCAATACGATGGCTGTAATTCCATCTATCATGGCTTTTAAATAAATAATCGAAGAATCTCCTAAAGCGGCTTTGATACTACCAACAAGCGCCATCGCCCCAATACAAAAAATAATCGAGGAAGAAATAAATCCTTCTGAAAATTTTCCCTTATTCATCTTTTTTTCTAAAAACAATCCAAAATGATTCAAATGATCATCAATATGAAACAATTCTCCTATGAATGTTCCTAAAGATAAACTAACGAGTAACAGCAACTCATTTTGTGTTTGAAAACCTGTACCATCAATAATCAACAGCTCTTTTAACACACCGCCTAATCCAATGATTAAAACGACAATCCCTACTACTTTTAAAACAGCGTCAAATATGGCTTTTTTGATGGATTTTCGAAACAGCAATCCAATAAAACCACCAATGATGACCGCCAATCCATTTACAAGCGTGGCTACCATACTATCCAACCAATCCAAATGTTAATTTCACAGGATTATGATCGCTGTAAACAAAATCATTGTCAATATTCGTGACATTTTTGATGGTCACATATTCATTCACAATGAAGCCATCAATCACAACGGTATAGTTCACATCTTTTGTATAAGACATATCGGTACTTCTACAAGTTCCAACGTTGGTTGCAGAAGCAAAACGATATCCTTCTGGAAGATTTTCTTCAGGAAATACATAAACCCACTCTGGTACTTTTTGTGTGGTCGTAAATAAATTGAGGCTTGATGCGATGTCATGATTGAAATCACCACCAACAATGACAAAATTGTTTTTTTCTTCATTCATAATTGTTTTTAAGGTTTCCAGTTGCAAAGCCCTAATGATTCCTCCTTCATCATATGCCGACAAATGAACATTGATTAAAACCAAATCTTTATCATGGTTGGTTTTAACTTTTGTAACCATAATGCTACGATCAAGATCAAAGAAGCGATTAGGAAAAGAATTGTCAATTGGTAATTGATATCTTGTTGATTCTTTTATTTGATATTTTGAAAAAGTAGTAATCCCTGAATCGGTTTTTCCGATGGGGTCTTGAAAAGGATAAAATAAATAAGCTGAATGAAAATTAATCGCTATGCTAGAAGCAAAGGATGACAATGCTTCACGAAAAGCAGAATATTGATTTACGTGATAACTGCGATTGGCGTTGATATCCACTTCTTGTAAAAAAACGAAATCAGGATTTTCATTCATTATTGTGTTAATTGATCCTTGGGTGTTGGTATTCACAACATCAATGCTTGCAGCTTTTGCCATTGTTCCCGCCACCTTTTCACCAGTTAGCATTTCTCCTGAATCCATAAAGAAAGAAAATTCATGGTTGTATGCGCCAAATCCAACATTATAGGTTACAATAAAATATTCATCACTGACACCTAATTCTAAAGAATTATTGTTGCTCACATCTAGTACCAATTCATCTTCTAAACGGTAATATTGGATACTTACATAACTAACATATCCAACTATGACAATGATAACAAAAGCCAAAACGAAAATAAGCCATTTTGTTATCTTTAATAATAATCTTTTATTCATATTTTTCACTCATAATATTTCACTAAGGCTTGTGTTCCTAAATCTTCAAATCCCTTTTCCGCCATTTTTTGATACATGTCGCGAACAGTATGGAGCATTTCTAAATTGAGATGCTTATTTTCTGTTTCTTGAATTGCTAAATTCATGTCTTTGATAAAGTGTTTGATAAAAAAACCAGGTTTCATATTTCCCGAAAGTGCTCTTGGTGCAGACACCTTTAATTGGGTGCTTGCAGCACTTCCTGTATTCCACACTGAAACCAATTTTTCAGGATCTAAACCATTGGCCCTTGCATAAGCAATCATTTCACTGACTGCAGCAATGGCCCCAGCAACACCAATTTGATTGGCTAACTTCGCGTGTTGGCCTGAGCCTGCTGAACCTACATACACGATATTATTTCCCATTGCTTCAAGGAGTGGCAATATTATTTGAAAACTTGCCAAGTCACCACCACCAAAAATAGTCAAAGTTCCTTCTTTTGCACCGATATCACCACCTGTAACAGGACAATCTAGTGCTTGCATATTTTTTGCTTTTGCTTTTTCATAAATTTTCAAAGCTAGCGATGGTGAAGATGTTGTCATATCGATTAAAATTGTATTTGGTTTTGCACTAGCTAGTAACATATTTTGATCAAAGTATACACTTTCAACATCACTTGGAAATCCCACCATAGTAATGATAATGGGATTTTGTTTGGCTAACAAAGAAATGCTAGGAACATAAACGGCTCCATCTTTGATAACATCTACAACTTTTTCAGGATTTCTTGCATAAATTTCTACTTGATGCTGATTTTTTAATAGATTTCGCACCATATGGCTTCCCATAACGCCAACACCTATAAAACCAATTTTCATAACAAATTACCTATATTAAACCTTCCACAATTATTTTGATTCCAATTCCAATTAAGATAAGGCCTCCAAATAAAACAGCTTTGCTTCGCAATAGATTCCCAAATTTTTTTCCTAATAGAATCGCAAAAAAGCAAATCAAAGCTGTTACAATCGCTATGGTAAAGGAAGCTTCATATATTTTTACATTTAAAAATACCAAAGAGAATCCCACTAAGAAAGCATCAATGCTTGTTGCAAATCCTTGCGATATCAAAACAGGTATTGTGGATAAACTACATGAATCATCTTTATGAAGCCATTGCTCGTAAATCATCTTGACACCAAGTAGAATCAAAATACTCGATGCCAAATATAAAGTCATATTTTGCACATACTGGTTAAATAAAGATCCCAAATAATAGCCAAAGATTGGCATTATTCCTTGAAAAAAGCCAAACAATAGTGCAATAAACAGTGTTTTCTTTAAGACCATCTTTGTTTCCATTAGGCCGTTACACAAAGACACCGCAGCAGCATCCATTGATAGACCAATTCCAATGAAAATAATTTCCCAAATACTCATAGTACCTCACTAATGAAAAAAGAGATTTAGTCTCTTTAATCGTTTTTTATATTATCTCTAGTTGGTGTTAATACAATATGAAACACAGGGATTAAAAACAACATGACCCAAAGAGGATGCCACAAGCCAGTCAAAAAACTAGCAACGACATACGTTGTTGCAATTAACAAGGGAATAGAAAAACGAATCTTTTTTTCACCAACGATAAACGGCATCAAGGGAATGAGTAGAAAAACAAGCCATGTTGGATGGTATGTTTTTGTAAAATATCCAATCAAAAAAAAGGCAATCAAACAAAAAAATGGTGTAATGGCAATGATTTTATTTTTAGTAGTCATAATATTTCCTCCTTAGTAAATTATACTATTTTTATCACTTTTTATCAAATGTAATTTTTAGTGGAAAATCAAGGTTTGATTTGTTTTTGGTGACCAGACCCCTATTTCCCATGAATTGGGCTTAAATTTGCCCCTGACTGTAAGTTTACACCATAAGTGGTTAATTAATCCACTTTCTTAAAAATGCAGAGAAGAGCAAATATCAAACTTTTCTTTTTCCGGCTATGTATTTACAAAGAATATACATACCTTCTTTTAAGTAAGATATTGGACAAGCAATATTGATTCTAATGAATCCTTCGCATTCTTTTCCATAATTTTTACCTTCATTTACCAACATGCCAAGGGATTTTAAATCATTCGCTATTTGACTGCTATTTAAATTTAAAAATCTCAAATCAACCCAAAGCAAATAAGTTCCTTCAAGTTTTGCCATTTTTGCTTCTGGGATATGTTCTTTCATAAAAGTTACAGCAAATGTGTAGTTTTTTCGCAAATGTGAAAGCTGTTTTTCCAGCCATTCTTCACCATATTGATAGGCTGCTTTACAAGCGACAATACCGAGTAAATTTGGTGAAGAAGCAAAATGCCTTGTCATTTGCTCTAAATACCTTTGTCGGTACTCATAGTTTGGTATAATTAAATTCGAAGTTTTTAAACCTGCAAGGTTAAATGTTTTGCTTGGTGCAGTACCAATGATAATGTGATCAAATTGAGAAAAGTACTGTCCCATGGAAACAAAAGAAACATGCTCTAAAATAAAATCACAATGAATTTCATCACTAAATAAAATCACTTCGTATTGATTACAAAGAGCAACTAGTTTATCTAGTTCTTCTTTATTCCAAACGCGGCCCACAGGGTTATGGGGACTACATAAAATCATCATTTTAGCACCATCTATGAAATGTTGCTCTAAATCAACAAAGTCCATTTCATAATGATTGTTCTCACATTTTAGTATGTTTAGGGCCACAATTCGTTTTGTGGACTCAATTACCGAAAAAAACGGATTATAAACCGGTGGTTGAATGACAATTTTATCCCCTTCATTGGTATATGTATCAATTGCAAGGGCAATGGAAGGAACAATTCCTACCGTTGGAATAATCCAATCATGTTTGACTTCATAATGATATCGACGCATAAACCATTTTGTTAAGATGTCTCGATAATCATCATCAACTTGTGTGTACCCAAAGATGCCATGTTCGCACCTTGTTTTTAATGCTTTAATGATTTCTTTTGCTGTTGGATAATCAGAATCAGCAATCGAAAAGGATAGCATATGTTCATCCGCAAAGTTCCATTTTGAAGAACCAGTATGCAATCTTGAGATAGGTTTATTAAAACAATCCATGAATAACTCCTCAACTCTTCTTGTGATTAAATTATACCACCATTCTTCCATTATTCCAATAACAACCACAAGCAAAAAACTAGAATATTTGCTATAAATGTTGTATAATAAAGAAAAAGTGAAAGGATACAAATATGGAGAAAACAAATAAAGCAAATTTTGAAAACGCAGTTGCCAACAATGAATTAGTATTGGTTGATTTTTATGCAGATTGGTGCGGACCATGTAAAATGATGGCCCCAGTCATTGAAGATTTAAACAAAGAATTAGAAGGAAAAGTTAAAGTTTTAAAAGTTGATGTTGATCAAGAATATGATCTTGCCAGAAAATATCAAATTTCTGCGATTCCTACTCTTGTATTAATTAAAAAAGGTCAAGTAGTTTCAAAAACAATGGGGTATAAACCAAAAGACGCAATTTTAACCATCATTAAAAACAATGCCTAAGCACAAAAAAAGTGATTCATAACAAATATGAATCACTTTTTTTATTATTTTGCTTCGTAAACCCAAAGTCCATGAAGATTGCAATACTCATAAACAGCAACTAATTTCTCATCAGAAAGGGTAAAGGTTGCTTGAGGTTTTTCTCCAGGAACTAGTTTCTTAAATTGACCACCCTTTGTTGTTTCAACATAAATCCATTTAATGAAATGGGCTTCCACCATAGGGTGTTCCACACTTCCAACAACGACACTAACATGATTTCCTTCTTGTACAACAAGAGGAATATGTTTTTCATAAGCTGCTTCTTTTGTATTCGGAACCAACTCCTTCATACTTTCGCCACAGCACACTGGAGTAACTCCAGAATGATGAATCATTACAACTTCATTGCCGCAATGCTCACAAATAAAAAATTTCGCCTTCATTTTACCAATCCTCCTATCAATGAAATTATATCATAGTTATGAAACAATGTAAATATTTACGCTTTATCTAAAAGTTTGTTTTAGAAAACAGAAAATAGTGATATAATACTTTTAGATTGAATCATGGAGGTTTATATGGATCAACCTAAAAATGAATATTTGCGAAGAAACAAGTGGGCTTATAGTCTAGGCGGCATTGGTCGTGATATGACTTATACACTTGTTGCAACTTTCTTTCTTACTTACATTCAATATGCAGGGCTAGGATTGTCTGTACAACAGTTTGCTGTCATTGGTATTATGCTGATTGTTGGGAGAATTTGGGATGCCATTAATGATCCGATGATGGGCACCATCATCGAAAACACGAAATCTAGATTTGGAAAATTCAAACCATGGATTTTAATTGGTGCAGTTACCACAGCAATTGTCATCATATTAATGTTCAACGTTCGCCCTTTAGGCAATGATGGTTGGAACTTTGTCATCTTCTTTGGAATTATCTACTTAGCTTGGGAAATTGCTTTCACAATGAATGACATTTCTTATTGGTCAATGCTTCCAAGTCTTTCTACAAACCCCAAACATCGTGACAAAATAACCACTCTTGCCGTTGTGTTTGCTGGTGTTGGCGCATTTGCCGCCCATGCGATGATCACTTTCTTAACCGTTGGTGATGCGGTCAGTGGCTACTCAATGATTTCCATTGTCATTGCTTTGTTTTTGGTAGGTTGCCAGTTGTTAACTGTTTTTGGAGTAAAAGAACCAGAAGTAAAAGACATCATTCCCCAAGAAAATGTATCCATCAAAAAAATGATACGAGTGATTGCGAAAAATGATCAATTATTATGGCTCATCTTGGCAATGCTTTTATATAATCTTGGTAGCAATACTTTGGTTGCCCTTGGTTATAATTTCTTTTTCTTAGAATTAGGATATGATCCTTTTAAAGTAACCATTTTCATTGTTACTTTTGGGGTCAGTAATTTGAGTATCCAAGCCCTTTATCCAAAAATAGTCAATAAATTAGGAAGAAAAAAACTCCTTTGGGTCAGCTTAATCATTTTGGCTTTTGGTTATTTATTACTATTGTTAATGGGATTTGTTGCCTTTTTACCTGTTAATTTAATTACAATTTGTGCATTTGGAATTTTGGTATTCACCGGCCAAGCCCTCTTTTATATGGTTTTGACTGTCAACATTGCCAACACCATCGAATACAATGAATATCGTACCGGAGAGCGTAACGAAGGAATCATTTTCTCTTTGCGACCGTTCATGGCAAAAATGGCAAGCGCTCTAGAACAAGGTTTCATAACCTTAATATTGCTTGTTTCTGGTATTTATGTATTATCTCAAAATGTAAGTGAACTAGAAAAACAAAAAGATATTTATGATAATTTATCCGTTTCTGAGCAAGTAACTTATCAAGCAAATATCTTGCTAAAACAAATTATTTTTGATGGTGAAGAATACGACGAGTTAACTACTGAAGAAAAGAATCAATTTTATGATATGCTTGCAGAAGTACAATTTGCATATGAAAAAGACAATCAAGGAGTAGATGATTTAACAAAGCCAAGTGCAATGTTGATCACAGAAACTGCAAACAGTAACTTCAAAGATCTTGCAGATGTAAAAATGCGTTTGATATTGCGTCTTGCTGTCACAGTCTTTCCAACCATTCTAGTATCAGCATCATATATCATTTTGAAAAAGAAGTTCATCATTGATGAACAAATGTACGATAACATGATTGCCGAAATCAAAGCTAAAAAAGCCAATCAATAATCAAAATCCCCAAGAATTTCTTGGGGATTTTTTATTAATCAAATAAATCTTCAAATTCACTTAAAACCAATGTCTGTAAAGGCAATGTTACTATAATAGGTTTTTAAGATTTCCACATAATCCTTACCAGCATTAGCCAATCCATAAGCGCCATATTGACTCATTCCAACGCCATGCCCATTTCCTCCACCATAAAATGTGACATAATCATCTACTATTTCAATGGCAAAGAAACCTGATAATAATATGGAATCATTTTTGGAAGGCGAAGTTCCGTAAGTAGTTTGCGTTCCTTTTGCAGAATAACGATATACAGTACTTCCTGCATCTTTGGGACGAACAGTAAAGCGAATATTATATTGATTGACAATTTTATAAATTCCTGTTGTAGTTTCAATGATTAAACTGACAACAACACCTGAAGTACCTCGTTCACCAACATAAATATTTGTAACCTCACCAATGGATGATGGAATCACTTGTGACAACCAATTTGTGCCATTTTTTGTGAGTACAGATTGAGGAGTCGCATTATATGTCAAACGAAGGTTGGTATTGATGGTATTGGTAAGTTGGCTTTTTGTAAAAGCAACTTTCCAACGATGATAAGAAGACAAAGCACTATCCGGTGTAGTCATTTTAATGGTTTTAAAGAAAGTAAGCATGCTTAATTCATCTTGATAATCAAACAGTAGTGGATCACCATTTTCATCTTGGGTCAAATTTTGTCCAATCAAATATGGAGTCACTTGCCCAACTTGGCTTTGAATCCAAACTTCATGGCCACTTGCTGTTAATCCTGATGAAGTCGAATAGTAAAATGCCGAAATTGGGTTATTATTATAAGTCATAATTTGGCTTTTTGTTCCATTCACTGCTTGCTTGGAAATATCATTTGGAGATGCATTGTTGTAAACTTGTGATTTTACGGAATCATCAACTGAATACCCAAATGATAATGTAGCTTTGTTTAGCACATCCATATAGGCATATGTTCTTGCTGCAATCGCTTGTGCTTTCAAAGCCTCGAGGCCAAAACTAGACGGCATTTCACTCGGCAATACTTTATATAAATATTTTTCTAAATCTACATCATTCACAACAAGCAAGCGATTGTTCTTAATCGCAACCTCCATACTACCATGATAGTATGGTTGTCCATTGCTTCGGCTAATACTCATGAATTGCACATTTTCATTTTCACCTAATGATTCTAAAATGACCCTTTTCTCCGTTGTTAGAATAACATTTTCACCATTTTTTACTTCAATTTTGCCATTTACATAAGTGAATGTTAAGTTGCTTGCCTCAGAAATAGCTATGATTTCTTGCCCATCAAATGTCTGCAAGTTCATATTTTCGAGGATGCGAAAACTTAAACTATCATGATACAAAGTAGAATCAATTGAAATATCATTGATGGATTTGCGAATGCCAACTCGAATGTTGGAAAAACCGATTTCACCATCAACGACAATGGAGGAAATGACATTGGCTTCCGTATCTATTTTTACATAAACATTTTCCATCCCTAAATACAAATCATTGATGGATAAACTCTTAGTGGTTCCATTGACATGTTGCGTAATGGTTGTTTGCGAATCATATTTTGTTGCACTAACATTTAATAGTTCGATATTTTTATTCGTATAATCAATCATCAATATTTTGGTATGATAATACACATAAGGCCGAAAAACAACATTGATAAGCTTTGTGGCAATCACATTTTCATCACCTTTGGCTTTTGCTGTTACAATGACTGACCCTTCTTGCAAACCAAATAAAACTCCTTGTTCATTTACGGTGGCTTTTGTTTCATCGCTCACACTCCAAGTCACAAGTTCATTTACTTCTTCTTGGTTTTCAACTGCCGAAAGAGAAATAGTATAGCCAATTGAAACTTCATCATTACCCAATATTTCAATGGTTTGTAATGGAGCTCTAACTACAGAAATTAAAATTTCGGTATGAAAACTTTCATTCACTAAACTAGTAGCCGTAATTGTTGCACTACCAATGCTCAATCCTTCTATGAGTCCAGAATCGGAAACACTCACAATACTTTCATTGCTGCTTCCCCAAGTATAAAGATTTGGAGCATAACTTGGAACAGCAATCACTGATAACTGTTCTGTTTCATTTACCACAATTGTTGTGTCTCCAGAAATGTCCATTTGCTCGATTATCAAAGGTTTTATCGTTATGTCGATATAACTAGATATTTTGGGATTTGATTCCAACTTAGCAAACAACCGAATGATTCCAGCAGCTAATCCTGTTAACTCTCCACTTGAAGATACCAAAGCAACCTCTTCATTTGATGATGACCAAATGATATTTTGATCTGAATCGTTTTTTAATCCTGTTGCTTGATAAAGAACTGTTTGATATTCGAAGATTTCTGTTGGCCCTTCTATGGTTATTTCTTCATTTCCATTGGTACAACCCACAAATATAAAAAGAAATAAAATAATAAATAAATGAAACTTAATTTTCATACAACCCTCTTTTCTAAACTATTTACCATTATATGATTTTTCTTCTTTTTTTTCAAGGAATATGAAAAAAGCATTGATAAAATCAATGCTCAAACTTGTAGTTTTTTATGGATATTTTATAATTTTCCCAAACAAACGCTTTTAACGCTTCCAATGTTTTAAAATGATGGGTATTTTGCAATTCATCAAGAAAGTTATTTATAATCGTTGATTCATTGGAAATGCGGAATAAATCACCTTTAGTTGTCTTTTTCACACCTTTCACATTTCTTATGAGATCAACCATAATCTCATAATCCAAGTGATAATCTTCTACTTTTTTCAATGCAGAATTGGCAAGAAAATAATTTTCTTTTAATAAACTTTCATATGAAAAATAAGTGTTAGGTGGTAAATAATTTTCTAGTGCTGCGACATAGTCCCGAAAGCTTTGCTCAGTAATGCCCTTGGCTTCGAAATAACGCATCGAAATTAACTTCTCATAACGAATAGGAAACATTTGGTAAGATGACCTGAGTGTTTCAATAAACAATATTAAGGTAGTATCTTTTATAGAACGATCTTTTATTGTTAGTTCATACACATCATGTTTCAGTACTCTTTCGAAGAATAAATCTTTGAGTGAAAAATACTTTTTCTTAATGATGTAATTAATATCGTGGGTTTTGAAGCCTAATTCCTCTAACCAAAAATTAGAAAAGTATTGGTAATCACTTAGTTTAATCTCATTTTTTTCTAGAATTGTGATTAACTCATTGAGTTCATAAAAATCATCCACCATGATTTGTTTCATTTTTGCGAACACTTTAGGTAAAATTGCTGGTTTGTTACGATATACTTTTCTAAAACAGATATAATCGCCCAATGAGGAATTAATTATATTCGTTAATGTGCCAACATGGTAACCATAGCGATGAATCAATTCATTAATAAACCAATCAAGTTCAACCACTTCTTTTTGTTGTTTCCAAAAATTGACAACAACCGAAGAGAACGATATTCCCACTGGACCAATCATAGGTTGACGGTTAAAATCAATTTTATCTTTGTATTTTTCATCATTGGCAAACAAACGCCTTAATAAAAAATGGAGTTCATAACCGTCATGAACATCGATTGTTCGCAAAAATTCGATTTGTTTTTTAAAGAAATATGTACATGAGTAAACAGTGTCTACTTGTTTAATGATTTCCGCTAAACGAGATATAACTTTGGGAGTAATGAATGAATAGTCGTAATATCTTACATTACGCAATCCTTGAATCGTATTCGAAACAATATCTACATATTTATCATATTTATAATCTAAATGATTTTCTAAAGCAACTTGATTTGCTTTTTGAATAATTTTGGATTTGTGCATCCCTTTTTTAGGAATGAAATTTTGAATCACGAATTCTAAAAATTGACGACGAGTCATAGAATCATATTCTTTCCCATATATCTGAATTTTTGGAACAAACAATCGTGGGAAATGCAATTTGAAGTCAAGCAAGGAAAATTCTTCAACAAGATTGTTCGAAAACAAAAATAGTATATATTCTTCAGGAAACTCATACTTGGCATTAAATGGGTATTTGTTTCCTAAATATTTTACAACATTCAAAGAAAAATCATTGATTCCATAAACACGTTTGAATACTTCTGGATGCCAAATGAAACGATTATATTCTTTCACAAGTGCTTGTTCTAAAAATATGTCAATTTTCGCAAGACGATCGCGAACAATTTGACGAATTCTTTCACGAGTCTTATGGAATTCATTGGCTACACTTTGCAGTGTTTCTCCTTGAAAGCGAGCAATCAAAATGGCCTCACTTTCTTTTTTTATATCGACAAACTGAAATTTTTCCATTAACAAAGGCAACCGAATACCTTGATCACTCACAATCAAATCATTACAATGTTGTAATCTCGATTTCAGATTTTCCAAATGTTGTTCTTCTTGTGTACCTATAATGGTTTTAATTTCATCCCAACTAATAAAGCCAAAACGATTTTCAATTAAATATTGCTTAAAGAATTCAAAATGATTGTTTGAAGTAAAAGAGAAATATTCTAATAATTTGTTTGTAAAAGATTGCATCGTTTTATAATTAAATAAATTTCCTAGCGATCCATCTAAATAACCAATCCGTAGTTTCCCAAGACTTGTATAACCTAAATGTTCTAATTTCGCAACCATTTGTTTAAAAAGTCCTAATTCTTCTAAACTAACATCATCATAACGATGTTTGTCTAAAAATAAAGGTAACTTTTGTTCTAGTTCTTCTACTTTAATGATATTTCTAGTTATTTGTAGAACTTGATGAGCTGATGTTGCTCCCAAATAATCAATTTCATATATTTCAAAATGAATGATTGCTTCAATTATCTTTGCCACCGTGTCAATATTGTTTTTCAAAAGAGCATTAAACGCACGAAGGGAAAGGCCCAATTTTTCAAAAGAGTATTTATCATTTAAATACTCTAAAGAAAAATAGTTTTCCCTTCCCCTTAGTTCTTTTGTTAATTCTTCTTGTTTGTATGTTTCAAAAGCATCTACAATGACCTTTTCTTCGACCTTTGAAAATCCCCCTTTTTCAAAATCAAATGTGCTTAATTGGCTGACTTGGTAGATGTGCTGATTCTCTAATTTTAGAACTAACTCATGATTGAGTTGGAGCAATTTGATAGACCTTTTCATAATCAACACCTCTCTTTCTAATTTTATTATACATAATATTTTTTTATAAAGCAATATTTTTTATTTTCGCAAATGTTTACATTTTACTGCAACTTTCTTTGATCATATTGTAATTCTAATATAAGATCACCGACAGTTTCCCCAAGTTCATCTCCCAACTCTTCGAGGTTTGTAGAAAGAAAATAACGCTCTTGCATTGCGATTGGCAAATGATTGATAAAATCATTGGGAATGTAAGATTTGGGATTAAATCCAAAGATGGTATCTACTAATTTGCTAATATAAGTGTACGAAGAAGAAATACGAACATTATAAAATAGTTCATTTGTTTGTTGTTTGATGATCTCTTCATAAGCATTTGGATAATGTAGTAAAAGCCAAATTTCGAAACATGGGCTGCTTACCACCATTTTCACATTCGTCTTTTTGACCTTCTTGATAAAATCAAGATAACTTGTTTTAGGATCAGAATAGTTTTTAAAACTATCGCGATCAAAAATCATCGCGTATACTGCATGATCTATTTTCTTATTGGCCATAAAATCCATCAAAAAGTTAAAAAGTTGTTTTGGTGAATTACTACCTACATCGTTTGCCGTTCTTTCTAAATAAACCAATCTAATGTGATTATGAATTTTCATTTTCATTAAATTTTTTTCGAGCAAGCGAAAATAGCTTGGTTCGGTATTCGTTCCTTCCATAATCAAATAATAGGTTTTAAAAGGATCGACACTTTCAACACGCCTTGTTGGATAACGGTTGAATAAACTCGTAGTCTCTCTAATCGCCATATTTATTCATCCTTTATATCGATATTTGGTATTCCACCATAACTACCTTCTAAATATGAATTTGATATTTTTTTATCAAGGCGTTCTTTAAAAATATCCAAAGAATATAATTTTGAAGATTGATCAATGCCTTTTTCCATAAACCAGATTTCATCTCGGCGCAGACGATTTTGCGATAAAATGTTGGTTTCATGTGTTGAAAACAACAATTGAACATATGCGTTCTTTGTCGTCTCTAAATATTTTTCTAGATACTTTACGATTAACAAAGGATGGACACTACGATCAATTTCATCCCAAACATAAATCGTGTTATTTTTCGGTTCAATTAACAAATCAATTAATGTAATAACCCGTTTTGTTCCTTCTGATTCTTCAGAAAAACCAAACATAAAAGGAATATTTTGATGTTGAAACAAAATATGATATACTTCTACAATTTTACAATTTTCTACTTGAAAACCATATAAGTTTTGATTTACTTGCATGCTAAAACTTTTGGGATTTTTCTTGCAAAAATTCTTTATAAAATCAAGGCTGTTTAAGGAAACTTGGTGAGAAAAATCTTCCCATGAGATTGATTTTAAGACTACATTTTCAATGCCAGTATCAAATTCACTGATAAAACGCATAAAATGTTCTTGATATTCTTTATGAAAAAAACCATAAACATGAGAAGAGTCTTCTAAATTGATGATTAAATGCTCTTCAAACCAAGAATAGATAAGCGAAAATACTGAAAGTTCACCTTCTAGTTGTTTATTACGATTCATTTCATTTACAAATAAGATTTGATCGTTTCGATTCATATCTTGAATATAAGTGTTTAATCGCTTTTGCTCTGACAATGATAGTTTTAAATAACATGTAAAAGTGTCTGGTTCTATTTGACGTTCAAAAATCATTTTACTGCGATCATTTTTAGGATTGATTTCCATAAGCCACTCTTCACAAATTTTATTGACACTCAAATCAGCAGAAAAGCCATATGTGAAAAAACGATGATTGCTATAAAAAGAATATTCCCAAGTCGTTATTTTAGAAATAGCTTCACTGACTAATTTGGAATAAGCATTCTTAAATTTATCAGTCATGCCTTCCAGCAATAACTGCTTACCAAAAGCAATTGCCTTAATAAAATTGCTTTTCCCTGAAGAATTCGCCCCAAATATCACCGCATGTTTTAATAAATGTAATTCTTCAACATCCAGCAAATGTGAGTCTAAACTCTTTTGCATACTTGGAATCATAGATAAGGTTTGTTTAGAACCAATCGACATAAAATGATTGACCGAAAAAGCTACTAACATGATATCCCTCCAAAACAATTATACAACATTTGATAAAAAAAAGCCAATTCAGGTGATTTATTCACCTAAATTAGCTTTTTTACAAAACTTTCATAGTAAACTTTTAAAAGTTGATATTGAACTTGATTTAAACCAAATTCAGCTTGTGAGAAAAAGCCTCCATTTGCAGCAAAGCAAATGGCAGTTTTGGTTTCTTCATTAAAAAATAGCATACTAGATAGTCCATAAGCAGATCCTGTATGACCTTTCAACAATGCGTTTTCAAATGGTAAAAATCTAATTTGCAAGCCTTTCGCATAATAATCAAAACGTTCTCCTTGCCAATGTCTTGTTAGCATCAAATCAATGGTTTGGGGTTCTAAAATTTGTTTGTGGTTCACAACGCCACGATTTAAGAAAATTTCTCCTAATTTTGCCAGTCCTTCTAAACTTATAAACATTCCACCAGCAGGGCCCCGGAAGTTATTTCCCAAAGAAAATAATGGATATACGTTCTTAAGGAAATCATTTTGTGAACGTGCCAATTTAAAAGTTTCATCTTTTTGGGAATAGTATAAACTGGCAATTTCATCTTGTTGTTTGATAGTAGTTGCTTTAAAACTGGCATCTATTTTCATGGGGTCAAAAATCACTTTTTTTACATAATCAGTAAATGGCTCGTTTGCTAATTTTTCAATCAAACAAGCTAATATCCCACAACCAAAGTTAGAATAGATGAAGGTGGACCCTGGTTCATGTTGATCCCATGTTAAAGGAGTATAATAAGGTCCTTCATTAAAAACCAACAAATCTTTTAAATCAACACTAAAGCGATGACCATTTACACCATTATAACCAAGCGTAGTATCTAAATCATCGTTATATCCATCTGTAATGCTTGATGTTTGTGTCATGAGCATTTTTATGGTAATCGGTTTTTTGGGAAAATAAGGATTACGAACCAAAAATCCTAAAATATCACTAATATCACTATCAATACTTGCTTTATTTGCCTGTACCAATGACATCATTGATAAAGCAACAACCATTTTTGATACCGAAGCAATTCTAAAGATGGTTTTCGATGTCAAAGGCTTTTGTGATTCTAAAATTGCCATTCCATGAGTGATATTTTCTACAATCTGATAGTCATCTTGTTGTTTTTGGACAACGACACAACCAGCACCAACCAATTTATTTTCTTGAAAAATTTTTGTTACTTGCTCTTTAAAAGACATATGCACCTCTTTATTTCTATTTTACTTCAATGAAAGTATATTTCCTAATTCCTAGACCAATGGCTTCTCCATGTGATAGCCCTGCTTCCCAAGAAGTATTCGGATTAATTGCGTGAAAATGATCTTGATGATTGTCTTCATAATGATTGATCATTGGTGATTGATTGACCAAATCAGCAGATGCCTGATCTAAGGCAACAGGATCAAATGATGCTAAAAAACCAATATTGTTTATAATAGGAACATTATTGCTTGATTCACAATCACAATTAGGTGATACATCAAGAATAAAATTAATGTGAAAATGTGGTTTATCCTTTACAACTGCTAAAGCATATTCAGCAATCTTTTGATTCATTTTAAAACTGCCTTCATTCCAATCTACTCTCACAGCGTCAAAATTGCACACACCAATGCATCTCCCACATCCAACACAAATGTTGTGATCAATCCATGCTTTTCCTTCTACCAAAGAAATGGCATTTACGGCACAGTTTTTTATGCATGACATACAAACACGACATTTCTCAGATTTCACAAATGGCTTCCCAGATGAATGCATTTCATGCTTTCCGGCTCGTGATCCACAACCCATTCCTAGATTTTTAAGTGCCCCACCAAAACCAGCCAAATTGTGTCCTTTTACATGATTCATAGAAATAATAATCTCACTATCCGCGATTGCTCTACCAATTTTTGCTGTTTTCACAAACTCACCATTAATTGGAACCAAAGCTTCATCGGTCCCTCTTAATCCATCCGCAATAATAACATGACAATCTGTTTGAAAATAATTGTATCCGTTTTCCATTGCAGCAGAAAGATGATCTAAAGCATTTTTCCTTCTACCAACATAAAGCGTATTACAGTCAGTTAAAAATGGTTTTCCCCCTAAACTTTTAATTATTTCTACGATTTTTCTAGCATAATTGGGGCGAAGATAAGCTAAATTACCTGGTTCCCCAAAGTGAATTTTGATTGCGACAAATTTATTTTTAAAATCTATGTTCTCAATCCCTGCCATTTTTACAAGCTTTTCTAGACGATCTAAAAGACTTTCATGATTTTTTATTTTCATTGATGTGAAAAAAACTTTTGCTTCCATAACATTACCTCTAAAATTATTATAATCGAAACCAGTAAATATCACAAGAAAAAAATACTTGGTTGTTTACTTTACACAAAGTTACATTTTCGTTATAATAATATTGAGGTAAATAAAATGTTCATCTTTCCAAAACCAATTAAGCAAGATTTTCAAGATGGGATATTTATCCTTTCTTTTGAACAAACCATTAGCTTTTCCCATGAATTTGCTTCTGAAGTAGCAGTATTTCAAAGTCATTGGTTGAATATCATGAAAAAGCCAATACTATCCGATATCATGAGTTCCATTAACTTCGTTAGAGATATTTCATTGTCTGAAGAACAATATCAAATTAAAGTAATGCAAAAACAACTATCTGTTTTTGCAAAAACAAAAAGAGGTATGGCTTATGCAATCCATACGCTTTTATGCATCATTCAAAATGACAAAGGGAAATTTGTGATTCCTTGTCAAGAAATAGATGACTTCCCTCAATATTTTTATCGTGGCTTTATGCTCGATGTTGCAAGACATTTTTTCGACAAAAAAACAATCATAAAAATACTAGATGTCATGGCTTTCCATAAGCTTAATTTTTTCCATTGGCATTTTTCTGATGATCAAGGCTGGCGTATCGAAAGTAAAGTGTTTCCTCGTCTTCATGAAGTTGCAAGCAAAAGAAACATCCCCACAAAAACAAAGCTTGTATACGATCATGAACCAATCAGTGGTTATTACACGCAAGAAGACATCAAAGAAATCGTCCAATATGCAAGAAAAAAGCATATAGAGATTGTCCCGGAATTAGATATCCCAGGGCATGCAACAGCCATCATGGCTGCTTATCCCAATTTATCACATCATGAATCAATGGAAGTGAAAACAAATTTTGGCATAGCCAATGCTGTTTTATGTTTGGGAAATTTAGATTTAATGCCATTTTTGAAAATGTTATTGCAAGAACTCATTGATTTGTTTCAACCAAGATATTTTCATCTTGGAAGCGATGAAGTGAAATTAGAAGAATGCGAAACATGCGAAAAATGTCAGCAAGAGAAGCAAAATCGCTCTTTTGCCAGTTTTCAAAAGTTACAAATTGCTACCATTAACGAGCTCAGTTTCTTCTTGAAAGCACAAAACATCCAAACAATTGTATGGAATGATCTTGCTGATGAAGATTTGAATCCCGATATCATCATTCAACACTGGAAGCCCTTTACAAAAAAAATAACCAAACAAGCCATCAAACGAAATCACAACATCATTGCATCACCATTCTTTCACTATTATTTAGACTATCCAAATAGCATGACAACGCTAAAAAATGTTTTTTCATATCAACCCAACAGCAAAAACAACTTCGACAAAAAAAACACATTAGGCTTAGAATCAGCTCTTTGGACAGAATGGATAAACAGTGAAAATAAATTATTTTTCCACCTCCTCCCCCGTCTAGCAGCTTTTGCTAATACGGCATGGAGAGGCGTCAATCAAAACTATTATGACTTTTTTGTTGATGTTTTAGATTTAAAAATGATTTATGCACGTAATAATTGGTATTATTGCTCAAACAATAAACAGCAAAGTCTTGTGAAAAGAATCATAAACACAGGTAAATGGATAAAGAATAAAGATTATGAATATGAGAAGCAAAAAGAGGACTAAGTCCTCTTTTGTTTATTCTTCTACTTCTGGAAGCCCTTCTACATTGTGAAACACTTCTTGTACATCATCTAATTCATCCAATAAGCCCAATACTTTTTGCATATGACGGATGTCTTCTTCTTCAGTCAAAGTGATGTATGACATTGGAATCCAAGCAATTTTATCTTCTAAAAATTCTAAGTCTTCTTTTGCATCACTAATTGCTGCTTTTACTTTTGAGTACTCAGTTGAAGGGGCAATTACAGTTACCAATCCTTCTTCATATTGGATATCACTGACATCACAATCTGCTTCTACCAATATTTCTAATGTTTCTTCATCTGTAAATCCTTCAAAGCTTAAAAAAACCTGACTATTAAACATGTGAGTTACACTTCCGGGAACCCCCATTTTACATCCTGTTCTTGATAAAATTGTTCTTACAGCGGTATAAGTACGGTTCACATTATCTGTTAAACACTCAATGATAATTTGTGAATTACCTGGCCCAAAGCCTTCATAACGGATTTCTGAATAAGCATCTGCTTCACCACCCTTGGCTTTTTCAATGGTTCTTTTTATTAAATCAGCAGGAATTTGTGCTTTTTTTGCTTTTTCTATTTCTTTTTTTAAGGCTTGATTTACTTCTGGGTCGGGTATCCCTGATTTGGCTGCTCGATAAATCAGCATACCAAACTTCGCATTTAATTTACTTTTAGCTGCCGCTGACTTTGCCATCGATGCGGCGCGAACTTCATGTGCTCTTCCCATAATCTTTTCTCCTTTTTTTACTTATTTATTATACAATTATTCTTGATTTTTTTCCACATATTTTTCATTAAATTGATAAACAAATGATCTACCTTGTTTACCAGTTTTTTGAATGACATCCAAAAAGCTCAAAATGTTAACAGCAATTTGGGAAACTCTTAAGCTAACGTGGGCAACTTTTGAAAAGTCGCGTGTCGTAAAACTTGAAGTCAAGCCCAAAGGTACTAGTTTAATATAATCGCTCGGGGAACTGATTTCAACCTCTGAGACAATATCCTTGGGAATGCTTTCTTGTTTTACCGATCCTCTTTTCTTATCTTGACTCCATCCATTTAAAAGTCGATATTCTTCAATATCAATCAGCATAATTCTAAAGAAGAGATGAGGATGCTTTAAATATTCTTTTATTTTATATAGCTCCGGCATGATTCTAATCAAAGTTCCTTTACTAGGTGATAACCTTGGTTTAGAAATCTCATTTGTATTTTCATTAATCCAAAAAACCCACTTCTTTGCATAAGTAGGATATACGATTTCAACTTGATAATTTTCTAAAAAAAAGTTTAATTTATCGCGTAACTTATTAAAGTTTCCTGTTTGAATTTCTGTTATTTTTCCATCTTTGCAAATATCAGCATAAAAGTTTCCGACTTTTACTTCATGAAAAAAAGCATCTTCTTCAAGATAACGTTTTACAACTCGGTGAAGTGTTTTTTCTGATAATGTACCAATCTGATTTATGGAAAGCAATGGTTTTTCTTGGATGATTTTTTGAAATCTCAGTTTATTGTTCATATATTCATTCTCTTATTATTATTATACTATAAAACTTAAATTTTATTAAGGAAAATCGGTATTTAGTTTGAATGAAACTGAATTTTTTGTTATAATAATAGCAATAATGAGGTAAAAAATGAAGAGACTTTTAATTTTACTCTATGCCCTTTCATTCATTGTATTGAGTGGATGTACCAATGAACCAATTTATATTGCGTTTTCACAATCAGAAATGATATTGAAACAAAATGAATCCAGCAGTCTTCCTCTTTCTTATCAGGGAATTTGTTTTGAAAATCTGATTTTTGAATTTTCCCAATCAGAAATTGCCATAATAGAGAACGAAGCCATAAAAGCAACCAAAGTAGGGTTTACCATTTTAACTGTTTTTACTCAAGACCGCATGCAAAACGCACAAATTGAGGTAATTGTAGAAGCACAAACGGTAACCAAACCAGTGTTGTATGCTCCAAGTGATTATTTGCTTGTTGGCATGCAAACGCCGATATTAATAGAAAATGAAGATTCCTTAGGGGCCAGTAGAGAAAGTTTCACTTGGCAAGTAAGTGATGAATCTATCATTGAAATGGATGGTTTTGGCATCATTTCTGCAAAATCACAAGGCAAAGCAGTCATCACAGCAACTCTAAAATCTAACCCTTCCATTGTTTCTGATTTCTCAATCGAAGTTGGCGAAACCAGTGATGTGAAAGATCCAAATGGAGAAATTGGTGAGGGTAGGTTGATATTACGAACCAATAATCAACAAGCAACCATTCAAGCAGGAGAGTATATCTCATTATCCATTGATGGTGCAAATGATATAAATTATTATGTTTGGAAAAGTTACAGCAATCAAATTGCTATGGCTGCCAGCGGAGGCAAAGTGGTTGGAGTCGCTCCAGGAAAAGCCATCATTGCTGCTTTTTCCCCACTTTCTAATAAAATATATGGAACCATCACTGTGACAGTCTATGGAGAACCAAATGTTGATTTCGCTTCAAGACTTGTACAAACAGCTTTAGATGAAGAAGGATATGTAGAAGGATACAACAATGACTCTAAATATGGTGATTGGTGGGGAATTCCCAATGGTGAATGGTGCGCCATGTTTGTTTCTTGGTGCGCAAATGAATCAGGAATTACTACTTCAATCATTCCAAAATATGCTGCTGTTGTAGTTGGTCGTGAATGGTTCGAAGAACGTGGATTGTTTCATTATAAAGATACTTATCAACCACAAAAAGGCGATATCATTTTCTTTTTAAGTAGTGGAGCCTCTCACACAGGAATCGTTGTTGGTAGTGATGCTACCAATGTTTATACCATTGAAGGGAATACTGCCGATCGAGTCGCCCAAAGAAGTTATCCGCTTTCATACAAAACAATTACTGGATATGGAACACCAAACTATCCGCCATTTTCCTAAATAAGACAAATCCCAATCACAAAAATGTGATTGGGATTTTTTTAGTTTTGCACAATTTCAAAATTATTTATTAATCTTTGACCCCATGCATCTGTCAAACCAGATTCTACAATTGTAATGGTAAATTCATATTTTCTTGGAATGATGGAGTTAGATATATAGAATCCACCATCTACAACCACAACATCTGGTGAAGAGAAACTTAACACAAAATCATACTCAATAGGCAAATCAATCACCACCGTATACTGTCCTGACATGCTACTATTAAATTGCACATGCGTTCCGGTGTATTGTGTTTCATAGAAATGGGCAAATAACGACATAGATGTTGTTGTATCAATTTCATCATCAATGTTTAAAGTAATGAATAATTTTGTAAAGATAATTGGATCAATTTGGGAATCAATGATAACTGACATTTCAAACCTAATATTGTTGGTTACATCTTGAACGGCAACATAATAATCTGTGTAATTTTGACTATAAGAAGGATTATTCATGTCGTAGTTTTCTGCATAAACGCGGTAATGCACAAAATTAAATGTAGATATATCTCCTGTAGCATTAAAATCAGCATAATAATTTGTTGACTGCAAGCTTGGATCATTTGCATTGGCTTCATCAATGATTCGGTAAATACTAGCACCAAGAGGTAAAGTAAATAATGGTGCATAATAATTTAAGTTCGTTCTTTGTACTTGACCAATAACCCAATAAGCTTGAGAATTGATGTAATCGTTGTAACTAATTCCACTTGTTGGAAGCACAATGATTTCTCTAGTAGAACGATCCAACAAGTACTCTTGATAGGTGGTTCCAGTTAATTCTACAATATCCATGACAGTGTCAAGTCCGGCAAAAACAGTATCAGTTACAAAACTTATTTGTTGTAAATGACTATTGTCATTTAATAATTTGGTAATGATAACAGTTTGGAAAGTATAATTCCAAGAAACGATATTTCCGGTTGTAACCTCGTGCGAGTTGGTATAATTCATCACAAATTGATATTCCCCTTCGTAAGCATTCGAACTAAAATCTACTTCAAACCCATAGGTTCGATATGTCTCAACAAAGTAATGGACATTGATGAGGGGAGTTCCTGTGCCGATGAAACTTGGAGTAACCGTTAGCAACAAAGACTCAGGAATGTAAATATTATAAAAATTAAAATTCAAGCGGATTGTTGGCGATTCTTCTCGTCCAAACGCAATCACATTATATGGGGCTTCTTCTACCACATTACCATCAACAAATGATTCAATGACATTTGGGTCAACTTCTTTTTCACGCAAGTAGTGCGTAAAAGTACCTAACGTTTCATCTTCTGCTTTTAAGTGATAGACAATTTCATACTGATGACGATAACTATCATATAAACTAACACTGATGCTGATGGAAGAAAGCGTTGCGTATGGAGATATCTCTAGTGCTCCCAAATAACTCGGAATATTTGCACCAATGATATTATTATAGGCAACATTACTAATACTAGAAAGGTTTGTAAAATTAACAATATTAGTTTGGCTATCTGTAGAACGATAGAAAAGTCCATATGGGATTTCTGATAAATAAGATAGTTCTAAACTTGGAATCGTAATCACTTGATTATTATAAACCATGCTCAAAACTGCAGCTTCTAAGCTCTCTTCTTTCACAAAATGAATCACATAAACATCAAAAGAAGAAAGAACAATCGAAACTTTATAGTTTCCGCTAGGCAAATTTTGTGTTGTAGAAAGAGAAAAAGATACTGTGCCTGCTCCCCAACTACCAGTAATGGGATTAAATGAGCCACTAGTTGAGACAATTCCACCGGTCAAATCGTATAAATCATCATCAATCGCATTTCCTAGTTCATCTGTAAAAGAAGTAATCGGAAGAAGATTTGATAAATTGGGGATGTTATTTGTAGCATACGAAAAACTAGCCGTTCCTTCTAATCCATTGGGTTTATAAGCAATCTCAGAGGTGGCGGTTATGTCATTTAAGTTAGGAATACTAATTGGTTTCGCATTCACACCATTGACTGTTAAGATATTCAAAGCTGAAAAATTTTGATCAGCAACACGAACAATACGAATATTATAATCAGAAAAAGTATAAGGATCGCCACTTTCATCAAGTGGATCATATTCATAGGCTTCTGAATAAGTCCTAACCAAACCATAGTAAGTCGACATGGAAGGAATAGGATTTGCACCATCATAAACTTCAGTATAAATACCAGATAAAGCAGGAATGCTGGCTCCTGTATTTCCTGAATAAAGATTATTCTGATTGTTGTAATTGTAATAAAGTGATGCTTTTTGTGCCAATTGATAAGTATTCCCATCTAAATTGATAGAGAATGTTTTTCCATTATCCGAGTAAACCCCTCCACTAAATGTCGTTTGTACATATGTTGTTTCTGTTGTTGGCCCAACATAAGCATAATTTGTGGAAGAAATTCTTCGATATCTTCCATAGCCTGCAGTAACCAAACTTGGAGTTCCACTTATTGTATATCCCGTAATTCTTGTGGTAGGATTGTTATTAAAAGTATACAAATAATAGGAAACACCATTTGCATCAAGATAAGTATTGGTGCTTCTAGTATAGGTATTCTTTGTCCATTTAGTTGATGTACTAAAATTAACAGTATAATTGCCTAATGAATTGTAAGGTCCCACTGCGGAATAAGAATTATCAATGTTTTTCTTTAAATTCCCAACATATTTTCCTGTGGTACTGTTATACGTATTAGGAACAAATATGACTCCTTGCATTCCTTGCTCGGCAAGATTATAAGATGTCAATGTTTTCGGTGTAAAAGTTGATCCTAACGCAGCATCAGAATTGCTGGAAATATAAAAAGTTACTAATTTATTGGATTGATCCACAACTGGGTCCCGAACAATGATGCTTGAATCTTGGTCACAAACCAATTCCATATCAAATATGGTAGAAGCAATTGATTTTATCAATTGTTTCATGCCGATGTAAAATTTATTAAATATGGTTTCTGTTCCAGAATTAATGATATTTTGCCAAGAATCATCACTAATCACAAATCCATTTTCATCAAACATATGAGGATTTAGCCCTGATAAATTCATGTTATCAGGAATAAATTCTCCATTTAAAATACCGGTTGCGCTAGATAACGCATAAATTCCCACTTCATCGCCTTCTAGTTCTCCAATATCATCAAGGTTGATGCGCTCTGCAAGAGCGCTATTGACTTTAGAGTATGGGATGAATTGGATAAAATCGGCAATAAATTGATCGGTATCAAAATTATATGTCGTGGGTGGAGTGCGAAGAGAAAAAGCTTCATTAAAGATTCCCATAAAAGTGGTTCCATCACGTCCTGTTTGTCCAGTAAGAGGTGCGGTATCTAAAGAGTATGATTTGATTCGATTAAAGGGATAAATAGAACCATCGCTCAGTCTTGTTGTTGCCATGTATTGATTGATACTAGCCACAAGCGTTTCATCGGTTGAAGTAGAGGTCGGAGCTTTGCCTATAATATCGGCAATCTCATCAAAATTAATCAAATAACTAAAAACAACATTGCGAATCGAATAAGTTCCTGATGTAAATACCCATCCAGTAGATGCTCCTGTATGAATTTTTCCAATCAATGCACCAAACGCATATTCTGAATTTGCAGAATCTTTGGTCACATAGGATTGTTGCACAGAAATGGATGGGACCAAAGTACTTTGTGTTGTTGCATCATAGTAAAATGGACACCCTGTTCCAGTACCAGTAGATATTAGTCTTCTAATTTCACCATAGTTAATCGAATTGGCAATAAATACTTCATTTACGCCGATAATGAACTTTTGAAAGAATACGAAACCATACATGCCGCTGGCAACATATCGTGAATAAATATTTCCATAATTTAATACATTGACTGTGCTTAGAACTCCAAGTGCCAAAATGCCGGCAGCTTTGCAACGCGATTCACTCGAAACGGCGTAACTTGATTCATCAACACGATTCCAAGCAAACACATTTCCATAATTGATGGAAAATTGAACTTTTCCAAAATGCGATCCTGCTACAGAACTACTTCCATAATCGGTTCCATTTTCGGTTTTTTCGTTTCTCAAAGCAATGCCCGAAGCATTCACCCAACCACTGGTTGTTGTGGAATAAGATGTAACCGTCCCATAATTGGCACTATCTTTGATTTGAGAATATTGTCCATTCATCAAAAAGGTGATTCCACCTGTTTCCACTTCAAATTCACCAGCTGAATAATTATCATTATCTCCATAGAATGCCTTGGTTTTAATGGCGTTTTCGTTATAAATGTTTCCTGTGTTAAAACAAGAAGAAAGCATGGAGGCGTTAATCGATACAATTCCCGAAACACGAGATTGACCATAGAATTCACCAACCGCATATATTTCTCCATCATTGAGGACGTTATGCATACTTCCTTGCACACTTGGGTCAATGTCAATCGAAGTATAATCTATCCCATTGGCAGCAAATAAATTGGTATTGGCGTTTTTATAAGCAATTCCTGAGATGTATAAGTTAAATTTTACTTTTAATCCCGTATTCATCGTAATGGAAATTTTCCCACCATTGTATAAATTGGATGCCAATTTGTCTTGGCTTACTTCTTCTAGTAAACCCATGACTTTTAAATTTTTGTACGGAGTAACAACACCATCGGCATTTGGAGCATCCATCATCAATTTTGTAGTTTGATGACTAAAATGAACGCTGATATTACCTTCATTACGCAATTGATCAAAATTGATGTTTTTCCCAAGTGAATTTCCGGAAATTTTAATTTGGTAAGATGTTACTTCACCTGTCGTAATGGCATTGATATTTCCTTCGTTGTATGATTGCACAATTGTGACACTGCTTCCATAAGTGAAACTAACATCATCATAAACAGGTATACCCCCAACAAGGGTATAATTATTATTGGATAAGATAATTGCCGCAAATTGATTGCATACACTCAAATCAAGCAAAAAGTTCGCTTTGTTATACAGTCCTTGAAAGTAAGCATTCGTTCCTTCCGTAATGACTACTCCTGCCATTTCTAATTTCACAGTTTCTAATACCGCGGCAGTCAAAGTGTTGGTACCATTTACAAAACTATTTCCCACAATGCCCAAATTGGCAATGCTATAAAATACAAAGCTATTACTACCAATGACATTGCCATATCCAGAGGCTTTTGCGACCATCGCCGCTTTTGTTAATACGGTGACATTTCCTTCGTTATTAATTCTTGAAGTCGCTACCAATTCTTGTGTATGTAATCCAACGACACCACCTTGTTAAATTTTATAAATAAAGCCAGTTTGATTGTTTGATAAGATGTTTCCCCGATTAATCACTTCAGAAAAACCATTTGTGATTCCCGTACCAATGATGCCGCCTAAAAATAATGTTGAAGTGTTTGCTTCTTCAAAAGATAATCCTGTGATATTCATAGAACCAATGGAAGAGGAAAGTGAAATACGCAAAGAAAATCCAATGATTCCACCAATTGCACTTTGATTGCTATTTTCCAAATAAGGATGAATACCACCATCAATGGTTCCACTTGTAGAAGAATCAGAAATGGACCCTTGTCCATAACCAACTAGTCCACCAACATACATTTTACCTATTTGTTTTGTATTTGGCAGCGATATACTACCCAAAACATGAACATTAGAAATGGACCCATTGCTCAAATAACCAGCCAAAAGCCCCATGTTGCTTCTTAATTTCGCAACATGAGTTTCTGTATCTAAAGCAACAATGGAAGCATTGATGAGATTAAAATTACTAATATTTCCAGAGGCAATGCCAAACAAACCATAACTAGTATACGTACCAATTACTCTTCCTGTGGTAATGCTCAAAGAAATGATCGAATAATATCCAACCGCACCTTTTATAGCATCATGAGAGTAAAGAGTCGTTGTCTCAGGACTGGTCATTGGTAAACTAGTAAAAGTTCCTGAAAAATCCACACTTGGTGTTTTGTAAACACCATATGCGACTTGATTCATATCAATGTCTTGCGTTATAAAATATGTTTTATTACGAAAATAACTAGATGTCTCTAATAATTCTCGCATATATAACAACTCTAATGCATCACTGATTAAGAATTGTCCATCTAGATTATAATCAATTTTTTTTAGAATTGGATAAGTATTATTTAATAAGGCTTGGGGATTGGTTTCTGAATAATAATCGTTTAAAAACCATCCACTACCAAAATATGTATCATTTTGAAAATCACTGGTTGTTAATGCCACTCCTAAATTGCCTATTGGAGGAGTTGGAATAAATACCGTATCATCAAAATAAACACCATTTAATGTGCCATTATTTGTATTGACAACAGTATTTACCATTAAATTGTTAATGACTGCTTCTGATTTCACAAAGCGAGTCGATAAAAACGAGTTTGTAAAAGTACCTTCATTGACAGAAACCATTCCTGATAATTGGAAATCACCATCGACACTTAATCCGGCATCAACACGATTATCAATTACAAACACATGATCGATGAGCCCTTGATTTAACCCAGCCAAAGGCGAAGCATAACTCATAACACCCCAATTAATTGGTTGAATCATTGTAGTATTGATCAATCCAAGGTTTTTTACAACCCCGCTTGCCCCGATTCGAGAAAACAAAGAATAATAAACCATATCATTCTGGTAAACATCAGAATACTCTGCTTCAGTAGAAACAGGTTCAAAAAGCAAATTAGAAATAGTAAACCCTTGACCATCAAATGTTCCTGTAAATGGATGTGTCGTTGCATATCCAATTGGATACATTAAGTACCCGATTTGAGAAGCATCATCAAAGTTGATATCATTCCCAAGAACATAGTATAGACTCAAATAACTTGATCTATTTGTTCCTTTTGCAGCAACAGATAATTGATATAAATCAACTGCATTACTAATGACGTACCTTTTTGCCGTATTGATGGCACTTGGAGTTTCACTAATGGTTGAAAATGGTACATATAAACTATCAAAAGAAGTCGTGCTTAAGGATTCAATCGATAAACTAGATCCATCCCAATAATTGGATAATGTGTAATCATAACCCGATGCATCATTGTCATGATTCATTGGGAATTTCACAATGATGGTAAGCATCACAGCTACCATAATCATGATGATTATTTTTTGAAACAATGGTTTTTTCATATGCTTACCTTTCTTTAATCAAAGTAATCGGAACCAATACCCCACACTTCAGAAAAACGATTTGCTTGAACAATATCAACAATAAAATCCAAATAAACAATACATTCTTCATAAAAAACAGAGTTAGAAAACACGGGACGGTTCGCTCCTGAAGTGATAAAGGTGATTTGGTATGTAGTTCCTTTTTCTAGCAACAAGTTATAATAGAAATAACCACTTGCAGCATCAAAAGTATAGTTTTCAATATTTGCAATGGTAAAAGGATAATCAACATCACCAGGAATAATCGCCCCATTCTCATGAGAAATGGCCTCTTCAATAATAGAACCTAGCGCATAATAAGTGCGCTTCAGTCGCCACTCATCTTGAATTTTAATGCGAAAACGAGCTGTTACCATTGGTGTAATGGTGAGATCGACGGATAATTTCGTAATATTATTGGTATTAGAGGGATTCCCAGCATCCACAATAATGACTTTTTTTGCATCATCATAATAAGGACTACTTTGATCAATCACTTGATCATTAAAGCTTACGGCCATTGTTGATGCAAATTCACCGGTATCGATGACAAACGTAGAATCATTGGATTTGATAAACCAAGAATAAGTTAATGAAATCGTTATAAATGCTACAACAAATACGGTAAACAAAGCAAGAAGTCCTTTATAAATTGATTTTTTCATTTATAACGCTCCTTCCCATTGCGTTGTAGCAATTGAAATTTGCAAGCTGTATGAATCAGTTAAGTAAGTACTTGCATCAAGTAACATATCATAATCACCCCATATGGCGATTTGTAATGAAATGTAATCACCAGGGCTGAGCATAACATTAGAAATGGAAGTCAATACAAAAGCATTGTAATCATTGAGAAGTGATCTTTGCGTCATTTCGTTTACTTCTGAGCCAATTGTTGTGGTTATGATGCTATACCAATCTACATCTTGGTTTTTAAGGGAGCTATCAAGGTTTTTTCCTTCATAATATAAAAGATAAAACAAACCATCACTTTGGTTTTGCAATGTTATGATGTTTTTTACATCACTAGAAAGTGCATCGTTGGTTATCTGAATAAAACTTGTTGATGCTAATTTATTTAATACGCCATCTTCATTTATAATAATATCGCTACTAAAATCCACAAAGGCAAGATCAGCAATGTTGATGGTTTCCGTTATGAGGGCTTCATCGATAGAAACATCAACAATGATTTGTCCACTTTCAAACGCAGCAAACGATTTACCACGCATAGCTAAAAACCATGCGAAAACAACCGTTGCTAACAACATCATGAAAGTTACTATCATAATCGAGGACATAAGTATCAAGTATGTTTTCTTCATAAATTCCTCTCTAAAAAAATAAAAATAGCCAATTACATTTTGAATAATGCAACTGGCTACCACGTTTTCGAGGCCCTTTAGCTTTGCGTCGCTAATTTTCACTAGCTTTGCCTTTATTTATAATTTATTGTAGCACCAAAACCAAAAGTTGTCAAACATTTTTTTGCTTGGTGTGATTGCTTTAATCTGAAACTTTCTTAGCTGGTTTTATTTTTGAATTCTTCTCGAATCCGTTTTTCTTCTTGTTCTAATATTTTTGTTTTTTCTTCTTGCAACTTCAATTCTAATTCTTGTTTGTTTTTTTCATTCAAATGTTTCATGATATTGATTGCTTCTTGAACAATGATGACTAAAAACAAAATAATCATAATTCCAAATACCAACCCACGGTATTTTAAAATCAAATCACCAACATTCAAGAAATTACCGTGTTGTACCACAACGCCAAAGTAATTGTCCCTTGTGACAGGGGCGCTATCAATAGGTGCTTCGGGATTATCTCCCTTGGTTTCAAAATCACCGTTATCTAAAATGCGATTAATTCGATGAACAAAATATACTTGATGCTCATTGGAAAAAAACACAATAATATCACGATCATTGACATCTTCATAAGGAATTGCTTTCGCAATGATAATTTCACCAATCATGATGGTTGGTTCCATGGAATCAGTTGCTACAACAGAATATGAATAACCAAACAATTGGATTAATTTTTTATTATTATATTGAATACTGCCAATAATTAGCACAAAAATTGCAATGAAAAATAGCAATATTGAGAATCCAGAAACAATACCTACAAATATTTTTTTAATCATTTTAAACCTCAAAACAACCCCATTATAATCATATAATCATTCGAGTCGTTTTTGCTCTTTGTGATTATTGTTTGGTTAAAATAACGGCAAGTTTTGAAATGGTAAATAATTGATTTTCAAAAGCATTGCTATTATTCATTGGTTGTCCTAATAATGTATAACCAAAAACAAGAGGATCAAAGTAGATATCAAAATATACAATGACCGTTTTGGTGTTTTCATCATCACTGCTAATTGGGACGCTTTCTACTAAATGATATCTTTCATCATTTTCTTTTGTGAAATGGTCTTGATGAAGAATAATTCCTAAACTCGATTTGATATCACTAGATTCTACCCCACTTACCAAGTAAGTGATTTTCGTCACTTCATAAGAAAATGCTACTTGAATTTTGTTATCAGTAATATCAAATCCTTGTGATATTAAATCAAGGAAATCTAATGTAAGATAGGAATCAAAATCACCTATATTTGTAACACGAATAGCAAAAGAGAATTTATCATTCGGAAATACTTTGTTTGCACCACCAAATAAGTAAACTGGCTCAGTTAGTGGAGTACTTGTATTTTCAATAAGATAATAACATCCATCACCACTACTCGATGCACATTCATTGGCAATCGTAGGATTCGTACTGCCATTTTTTGATTCATCTAAATAAACGTAGAATGCAAAATCAGCATCAACATTGCCTACCGAAGAAACAAAAGATCCAGAGGCTTTATTTGATAAAGTAATCCAAGCAAAGCCAACAGAAACAAGCATCAATAAGGCAACAACAAAACTGCTAATCGATACTAGTATCAGTTTCTTAGGTTCATTGCTTATGAAATTGCCCATTGATTTCACCTGCTTTCTTTAAGATTTAAATATTTTGATAATCATCTTTCGATAAAACTTTATTACTTTGTTTTGCTTTTTCTTTTTCAATCAAAGCTTGTTCTCTTGCCTTTATTTTCGCAAGTTCAGCTTCCAATTTCTTTTTCGCACGTAACTCAAGTTGTGCTTCTTTGGCTTTGAGTTGTGCTTTTTGTTTTTCCATCATCTTTTGTTCACGTAAAGCAGCACGCTCGGCAGCTTTTTGTTCACGTTCACGTAGCTTAGCCAATTCTTTATTGCGATATTCCATTGCCTTTTGTTTTTCTTTACGCAATAATTCTTGTTTTGCTTTCGCGATTTCTTTTTCTTTGTCTTTCAACTTTTGGTTGATATCTCTTTGTTGTTTTAATAATGCCATCTTATTTTTCTGAACAGCCAATAATTCTTGTTCCAATATCTTAATATTGGCTTTGGCTCGTTGACGTTCTTTTTGCATCAAAGCAATGCGTTCAGCTTTGATTTCTTCTTTTGCTTGTTTTCGCTCTTGTGTAATCAATTTGCTGTTATAAGAATCAATATCCGCCATCAATTTCTTTTCAAGGCGAATGGCTTTATTGTAGTCAACTTCTTTGGTTTCACGAATGATTCTAGCGATTCTTGCTTTATTCTTTGCATCAAGAAGTTTTTCATTTAAATCAACTTCTTTTATGAGCATTTTAAAGATGTCTTCTTCTTCTTCAAGTTCAAATACAGATTGGTACAAAGCATTGGTAATATCAATGGTTTGATTTAAAGCTCTTCTTAATGCTACATCGTAACTAACATTTTCTGCTAAAATTTCTTCCATGCGCTTTTTAAAGACTTTTTTATTTTGATCAAGATAATATTGATTAATTGCATTGTCTTCCATTTTAATGGCATCAGGGTTCGTAACAACATCATCTACATTTGTTTTGGCAATCCGCGTCCCTTTTTTCGTATACTTCACCAAATCAAGTTTACGATAATCTTCAGAACGACTTTGTTGATTAAAGACAATTGTGGAATAGGTCATCAACGCCAAACGATAGACATTTTTCAAATAACGTTTGGAAATAGTTAAATTTTTCTCAGCAACTTCATTATCAAAACCTAAAATAGTATATCGATCTAAAAACAGCCATAAAGTATAGGCATTCTTAAAATCAGCATTTTTTAAGATGATATTGGTTTTCATAATTGGGGGAATGACTTTTTTTGCATCTTTCATGAGTTGCATGAAAGGCGAATTGCGGAATCCTCCAACCAAATTATTTAAAAATTCAGCTCGTTTCAGAAGATCTAAATTGTGCGCATTAATCTTATCATCATCTAAATTTCTTTTTATGACAAGATTGATGTCCATATCAATATTAGATTCTTCAATTGCAAAATTGCTTTTAAAATTAATATGATTCCTTTGAAATGATTCATAGTTTGACTTAATCACTTCATAACGATTCTGTACAAACGATGCCAATCGTTCAATCAAAGTCTTGATAAAACGATTTTCATAAATTGCAAAATTTTGTTCTGCAGAAGTCGACATGATCTTTTTAGGAATTACCATATCGCCATCGCGTATTTCTTTGATATACTGCGTATGAGATGCTAAATGGCGAATGGACGCGCCAGTAGTTTTCTTTGCCCGCTCAATCGCCACGATTTCTTCTTCATATTTTAAAGCTGATTTCGGATTTTTAACAATTCGATCCAAACTTGGAAAGTAGGACTCTAATGTAGTTATCCATTCTCCATCAAAATGCTTTGTTTCCATGATTACTTTTTGGTAAATTGAATTCTTTCCCGCTAAGAGAACATTATAAAAGAATTCAGGGAATTCAGCACTTGTTTCCAAGTCTTTTATAGAAGCGATTATTTCCGCATAAAACTTATCTAATTCATCATTTTTTCGCATGTTTCATCATCCTTGTTAATAATTCTTCTTGAGTTCAGCTATATACTTTAATGTATCATTAAAAGTGTTTTTGCCAAACAACTTTTCAATTAAAACAACCAATTGATCTAATTCATTTTGTAAGAAAGGAAGATTTAATGCTTCAAATTTACGAATGATTTTACGGGCAACCATAAAATCAAGACCTTCTAATTCTGAACCACCACAAGCAGTATAAACAGGAATAAACTGTTTGATCTGTTTTAAAATACGATTCCCAAATGTAATTTTAAACTTGGCAGCAATGAAATCATCTAACTTAGAAAGACTGTCAAGTGTCTTTGGTGACATGGCATTTTCTTGTTCAGCTGCTTTAAATAAACTGTCTAAATATTCATAACTCATTTCCACTGCTTCAGTGTGTGGAGCATCAATATAAGCTGCTTTTTCATTCATTTCTATCGCAATGGCTCGGTCATATACTTTATCAGTGATGGTGAATGTTGAGTCATCTTTGTTGGCAGTACCAACAAACCAAACATTTTGAGGAACTAAAATTTTCCCATTAACAAGGTTTTTTGGATCTCCCAAAACCGTATCTGGGGTAACGTCAATCTTCCATTCATTGATATTTGGCATTTCCAAAATGGATAAGAATTCCGCAAAGTAGTATTCGATTCGCGCCAAATTCATTTCATCTAGGATGATGAAATTCAAATCTTCACGATATGTTGTTTCATATAATGATTTTAAGAAATCAGATTCATTAAACTTTTTCGTAAATTCATTTAAGTAACCAATCATTTCTGCACGATCACGCCAAGATGGTTGAACTGAAACGATTGCTGCATCATGGCTAAAGAATTTACCCATTGCATATGGTAAAGAGGTTTTACCTGTACCAGATATACCTTCTAATATAATAATCTTTGTTGTTGCCATACCAGCAAAGTAAGCAGCAATGATTTTTTTGTCATAGTAAAGCTTTAACTGAGAAGCTGAAAAATGAATAAATCTTTGCACCATCTCTTTTAAACCAATCATATCTTTACTACGCATATTGATGGTGGACACAGTTTGTGCATAGGCTTCATCAACAGCGATTAATTTTACAAACCTAGACACAACAGGTTCTTTTGGCTTAGGATTGAATTTATCCATTGAAAAATCGTCTTCAGAGATTTGATTAGGACTCAGTCCTAAATTAGATACTTTCATAGCAAGAATTTTATTTTTTTCATCAATCAACTCAGCAGCTTTTTGATTAAGCGCCGTTATTTCTTCCATCAATTCATCTTTTTCTACTTCTTTTTTTACAAACTTAACATATCTTCGTAAAAATTGAAAAATACGTAAAAATAAAAAGAAAATCAAACCTGAATTAATAATAATAACAACCAAAGTTGCAACCCAATCCAAAAAATGAAAGTTGTTGCTTGCATTAATCAAGTTTTCAAAATAGCGAACGATATCCTTAAAAAAGAAATCGGCAAACGCCTCAAAAATTGTTTTGAAAAACGAGCCGATATTCGCAAAAAATTCTCTTATGAAATTAATGTAGTATCGAGAAAACTCTACCATAACTTCAACCTTTCAACAAAAATAAATGTTTATTTTTTTTCTTCTTGTTTCATTTCTTCTAGGATTTTAGCCCTTAAAGCTGCTTTTTCATTTTCAAGTTCTTCTTGGACTTTTTTCATTTCTTCTTGATGTTTGGCTTCCATTTTGGAACGATTTATTGTAAGAATATTTCTTGCAAGTAAGATTCCTTCATAAACCAAAACTAAGAAAGTAGGTAACACGATAAATACTGCAAAGCCAACAGGAGATTGTAAGAAACTAAGTGTTTTTCCAGCGTTATTCCATGTTGATTTGTGAACAGCCAAAACTTCATCTTTTGACATTAATTCATAGTAATTTTCATCGTTTACTAAAATATCTGGATCATATACTTTATCAGGATGATCAATTACCACGCGATCACCTTGGGTAAAGACGAAATCTCCATCTATTTCTACAATTCTATGCGTATTCAAAGCCCTTAGATCAGTATCCCAGAACGTAACAATATCGCCTACTTTTAAAGCGCTCAAGTCTTTTTCATTGGCGATATTGACAATCAACAAATCGTCTTTTTGGAAAGAATCTTCTTTGTTTCCATCCATGGAGTTCGATTGTACTGTTAAAAATCCCATTCCAAAAATGCTTGGGATGTCGGCTTCCGTTCTTACTCTCATGTTTGCAATTGAGAACAACAAAAGCACCACAATTAGTGAATAAAATAAAACATTTAATACAATTTTTACAACTTTTTTTACTTTAGGTGAACATTGTCCCTTCATTTATATGCCTCTTTTCCTTATATTGAATAACTTTATAATAATGATAACATATAAATAAAAAATAATCTATACAATTTTTTGAATTTTGTTCACTTAAATGAGATAAAGAAAAAATGTCACAACTTCTACAGTTGTGACATCTTAAATGATTTCAAAATTAAAACTTAACTTGTCCATTAAGATGCTCTTGCTTCAAAAACAAGACCAACTGTAATTGTATCCCCAAGTACTGAATTAAAACAATCTGGATCCCATCCTTC